>NZ_UCNR01000010.1:0-75717 GCF_900474045.1 Synechococcus sp. N19 | reverse complement strand
ATCACCATCACCACCCACGAAGAAGCCACCTCACTATGAGGTGGCTTTTTTGTTGTAAGGTTTTAGTAGTCTTTTGCGCTCATCTGTGCCAAGACGTTCACTAGTTCGACGTTTAAGTGGCCAGATTTGGAAGGCTTGTCAGCGTTGGAATAATGCTGAGTGTGTTGATTTAAGTGCTGCTTTTGCATATTTCGTTCTTCAGTCGTTCTTTCCGCTGCTTCTGATTGCGCTGTCTGTTGCCGCAAGGGTGTTTGGCAAAACGGATAGTGTGGATAATGTGTTGGCCTCGGTGACACAGGTCTTACCGCCGTCAGCAACCAGCCTTGTCGATTCGACCCTGCGTGGGTTGGTGGATCAAGGCTTTGGCGCTGGAATCCTCGGTGTTGTCGTTTTGCTTCTTACGGCCAGTAATGCTTATTTAACGCTCCAGCGTGGAGCTGATCGCTTGTGGTCTGAGATTCTGCCCGAGCCATCAATCGGTTTGTCTTGGTGGCAACAGGTTGGACAGTTTTGTAGAACACGTGTTGAAGCCTTCCTGACCGTTTTTGCCATATCTATTTTGATCGTTTTTCAACAGTTGGTACTCAGTATTGGGCAGCTCCCTGAGGACATTCTTGGCTTATTGGATGGCGTCGTTCCTGGCTTAATGGGGATCGTGCGCTCCAGTCCCATTCTTCCTCTCGGGCGGATTCTTGTTCCCGCGTTGATCTTGTCTTTGATGGCTTGGTTGCTTCAGGTGGTGTTGCCCAGTCGTCGTGTTCCTGCAATTCCACTCATTCCTGGCGCGTTGTTGATTGGATTCGGTCTCGCCTTTCTCAATAAAATTCTGAGTTTGAGTATTGTTTCTCTGGGTAATCGCTATCAGGCCTATGGCGTGATTGGTGGTGTTTTGGTGTTAACGCTTTGGGTTTGGTTGGTGGGTGTGATTCTTTATTTTGGCCAGTGTTTAAGCGTGGAATTGGCCGCAGTTCGTTTTGCGAAACCCCGGCTCGGGGAACCGAACAATGCGGCGCCTTGAACGTTGATTCAACTCTGCGAAGCTGATTCAGCGGACCTTTTCCGTTGAAGCCCATGAATCGACCATCAGCAGTGTTGTGGATTGGAGTTGTGTTGCTCCTGCTGCTGCCAACAGCTGCAGGTCGACTCTTGCTTGATCTCGCCGGTGGCGTGTTGCTGGCTCTTTTGGCACTGCCTTTGATCCTTTCCGGTCTTGGTTGGATTGGTTGGAAGCTTTTGCAGTCCCGGATGATCAGCTGTACTGCCTGCGGTGCAACGGGCCTGAAGGGGGCTGCAGTTTGTGCCGTCTGCGGCACTCCCTACGCCAGTGCGGGAGGCAGCTCGGCCAGTGCGGCAGCCTCGTCTCCACCTGCCAGTGATCTCACCATTGACGTGGTGGCTCAGGATGTGGATTCCGATTCCTGAGCCTGAAGCTGTCGTTCCCGCAGGAACAAGAAAAACGGAGCAGCGCAGGCAAAGGCCACACCGAAGCTCAGGGGGATGGCCAGCCACCAACCTTTGATCTTCTGACGTGGTCCTTCCACACAGATCCACAGCGTGACGGCACTGGCCCCCACCAATAGATCAGCGCTTAAGGAGCGTGAAGCGGCTGTGCTGCTGGCATCGGCGACGAATCGTGCCAGATCAAAGGCCTGTCCACCGCTTTCGGCGATGAATTCCAGGTTGGCCTTCCAGGGCAGGATCGCTCCCAACACAGCAAGAAGCAGATAAATCCAAGGCAGGGCTTTAAGCATCGGGTGTGGCTTTGAGAGTTGTGGGATCAAGCTCGACAATCGACTGCTCCACGCTGTCGAGCAGGCTCTGACACCGGTTCAGATACACCTCGCCATGGAGCACCTTTTGCTGCAAGTCCGCCAACGGAACACTGTCGTTCTGTAGTTCAGCAAGCAGCAGATCCAAAGCCTGTATGGCTTCCTCGTAGCTCAGAGTCTCGGCATCCTTTCGCCACGCTTCGATGCGATCGCGTTGCTCTTTCTTGACTTGGCGCTTGCTCATCAGGAGGAGGTGGTGGGTGCACTGTGCTGGATCTGATCGACTCGAGCTTCAAGGCTTCCGTTGCTCATTCGAATGTTGAGCTGATCACCGATCTTGACGGATTCCAGGTCTGAAATGGGGTCGCCGGCGGTGTTGCTGATCAGAGCCAAGCCGCGTTTCAGCCAGCGTTCCGGTGAAAGCGCCTTCAGCAATTGCTGCCTTTGAGCCAGTGTCTGGCGTTGGCGTTTGATCTTTTCCAGTGGAGACTGTTGCTGAAGGGCAAAGTCCCGATCCTGAAGGCGCTGACGTTCGCGAAGGATTCTCCCCAGCAGCGCGTCTTTCAACCGGCTTTGCCGTTGGGCAAGCCCTTGGCGTTCCGCCTCGCGGTCGGGCAGCAAGGCCACGATCGCTGCCGTGGGCGTGGCTGCACGATGGTCTGCCACCAGATCGGCGACGGTGAGATCATCCTCATGTCCCAGGCCTGTCACCACCGGTATGGGGTAGTTCGCCAGGAGACGGCAAAGAGCCTCGTTGTCGAACACTGCCAGGTCTTCCCGGCTGCCACCGCCGCGGGCGAGCACCAAGGCTTCCAGTCCCAACTCGTCTGTTCGCTCGGCCAGGGCTTCCAGGGTGCTGATGATCGCCGGTGCCACGGAACCCTGAACCGGAATTGGCACCACGATCAATTGCGTCAGAGGCCAGCGTTCCGCCGCGGTGCGGAGCATGTCGGCCAGGGCGGAACTGGGCACGCTGGTGAGCACCGCGATCGAGGCGGGTTGGCTTGGAAGTGGCCTCTGATGGCTTGGGTCGATCACCCCCTCCTGTTCCAGCAGCTGCCGCACCCGTTCAAAATCGCGCAGCACCGTGCTGAGGCTTGGCCGGATATCCAGCGCCTGAACGGTGAGGCTGGCTCGTGCTGCCCAGAAATTGAGCTTGCCCACCACGGTGACGCCGTCACCGTCTTTGGGTTGATAGCTCAATTGGGCCAGCTTCGAAGCCCACACCACACCGGAAATACTGGCGGAGCCGTCGGTGAGGGTGAGCCAGAGGTGGCCCTTTTTGAGTTGTGGCCGGGAGACCGTTGCTTCCAGTAAAAAACGCGGCGCAAAACCGCGTTCCAGCAGGCTGCCGATGGCTGTGTTCAGCTCAGCAACGGAATAGGTCGGAAGACGATCAACGCTCAAGGCGGCTGTAGGCGTAACCCCAATAGATGCAGATAACGGCTGAGATGCTGGTCAACAGAACGCCCCAGTGTTGGTGGATCTGGGTGGCACCAATCGTGCAGATCACCAAGGCGCTGCTGAGCAGCCTTGATCCATCACGTCTGTTCTGAACGTAAAGCGGTGCCAACGACTGCCTCAGTGGAATCCTCCCCACTGTGCTGCATCAGCGGGGCTGGTGGAGAGGCAACAAAAAACCCCCCGGCGAACCGAGGGGTTTTGTGAATCCGCGGAGCGGAAATCAGCCGAGGCCGATCTGGGACAGGATGCCTTGGCCGGTCAGGAGCTCGGTGCCGAGGCCGATCACGATGCCCAGCATGGCCAGACGACCGTTCCAGGTCTCAGCGAAATTGACGAAACCGAAGCGTGCGTTGTCAGACATGGGTTGAACCGGTTGGTTGTAAGCCAATGTAACAAAGGTTGGAGTTTTGTTGAGTGTGTTAACGGCTACCCGCCGGGCTTTTTCTGGTCAGGATTGCTGACCATTTGATTTTCGCTTGGTCCGGGCCGTCGGCAGCGCCTGGCGGGGGTCTTCGGGCCAGGGGTGCTTGGGGTAGCGGCCTCGCATTTCCCGGCGCACCTCCTGGTAGCTGCCTTCCCAGAAGCCTTTGAGGGCGCGGGTGCGTTGCAGGGGGCGTCCGGCTGGTGAGAGCAGCTCCAGCGTGACGGGGATTCGGCCATTCAGCACGTGAGGACCGTCGTCAGATCCGAACATCTCCTGCAATTTCACGGCGAGGATTACTTCGTCGGCGGTGTAAAGCAGCGTGGCTTGCCGGCCGGAGGGGATCGGGATGCGGCGCGGCAGCAGGTCATCAAGCTGTTGCCTGAAGCTCCAATCCAGATCGCCCCAGAGTGCTTCTTCCAAGGCTGTCGCGGTGATGTCGCTCCAGCCCAGGCAGCCCTCCAGGCTTGGACCTAGCCAGGTGTCGGCTTGCTCCAGCAGGGTTGTTAGGTCGCGATCAGGCCAGGGGACGCCCACTTGTTGGTGCATCCATGCCAGCCGTTGGCGCAGCTGATCGCTGTTGTCCGTCCAGGGCAGGGCATCAAGGCTGGCATCCTTCTTCAGCTGCTCGATCAGCAGGGTGCGGCACAGCCCTGCAGCTGGCGAAGGTTGTGGCGTTCGGCGCACCACCAATGCCCCCAGTTTGAGCTGGCGTTCGGCACGGACCCGCTGGCGTTCGGGATCCCAGCTGGCCTCGTCCTGCCAGTGGCCGTCCCGCTCAGCGATGCTCTCCAGGGTGCTCTGGCTCAGGGCCACGGCCATCTGGATCTGAGTGTCCCGGCCGCCCATGTCGACCCTGGCGACGGCCAGGGCTGGACTGCCCTGGAGCGGATCCCAGGGCAGTAGCGTGGCTCCGCGGCCCTGACGCAGCTGATAGCGACCGACCTGGCCTGGACGCTGTTGCGCCAGCCATTCCGGAAAGGCCGCCAGGATCAGATCGCCAGCATTGACGGAGGCGTCTCGTTTCTGGGGTGAGGCCCCCAGTCGCTTCAGTTGGCGGCGAAGCTGCTGGCTGAGCGTTCGTAGGGATGGATGGCGCTGGATGCTGTTGAGCCGAGCTTCGAGATCGCTGCCGATCTGGCGGCGATCGAACGGATCCCGTTCGCTGAGGATGGCCGCCAGATCACAGCCCAGCTGGGGGACGCCCTGTTCGTGGGCTTCCACCAGCAGCATGCCGAGACGGGGGTGAACGCCGAGGCCGCCGATCAGCCGCCCCCGCTCGCTGATCCGGCCGTCGTGCTCCAGCAGGCCGAGCTGCTTCAGGCCGTGCTGTCCCTCTTGCATGGCTGCTGAGGGGGGAGGGTCCAGCCACGGCAGCTCTTCCCCCAGTCCAGCCCCCCATTGGGCCAGTTCCATCAGCACGGGCTGGGGATCTGCTAACAGCAGTTCAGGGGGGTGAAAGGGGGGACGCCGCTGTTGCTCTGCCGGTGACCAGAGGCGGATGCAGTGGCCCGGGCATTGCCGGCCTGCCCGGCCCCGGCGCTGTTCCGCACTGGCCAGGCTGGAGACGGTGGTCTCCAGACCCTCCATGCGGGTGTTGGGGTCGTATCGCAGTTGACGGCTGAGGCCGCTGTCAATCACCAGGCACACCCCATCAATCGTGAGAGAGCTCTCGGCAATGGCGCTGGCCAGGATGATGCTGCCGTCTTGGTTGGGCTCGCAGCGCTGCAGGGCTGAACTCTGCTGCTGCAAGGGCAGCTGACCGTGCAGCGCCTGAATCTTCCAGTTCTGCAGGGACGGGGCGGCCGTCAGGATCTGTCTGCAGCGTTCAATCTCCGCCAGCCCCGGCAGGAAGACCAGAACCCCGCTGCCCTGCGGTTGGTCGAGGGCGTGTTGCTCGATGGCGCGTAACACCTGTTTCGGCAGGGGTTCGTCCGGCCGTGGTGGTTGGTGGTGCGTGTCCACTGGGTAACAGCGGCCCGGGCTTTCCAGCACCTTTGCTTCGGGCAGCCGTTCCCTCAGATCGGATAGATCCAGCGTGGCTGACATCAAGATCACGGCGAGATCTGGATTCAGTAGAGGCCTCGCCTCGCGCAGCAAGGCGAGGGAAAGGTCCGCATCACGTCCCCGCTCATGAAATTCATCGAAGATCACGCACCCCACCCCATCGAGCGAGGGATCGCTCTGCAAGCGCCGCAGGAAGAGGCCGTCGGTGATCACTTCCACCTGGGTGCGATTGGATCGCTTCTGTTCCCCGCGCACGGCATAACCGATGCGCGCGCCGATGTCTTCTCCAAGGCTTGCGGCAAGTCGAGTAGCGGCAGCTTTGGTGGCCAGTCGCCGCGGCTCGATCATCCAGATTTTCTGATGCTCTTCAAGAACGCTCTGGCCTTCCGTCAGGGCTCCAATCAGCGCCAGGGGGACCCGTGTGGTCTTGCCCGCCCCCGGCGGTGCCTGGAGCAGAACCGTTTCCCCTGGGCGGACCGCAGAACAGATCTGCTCCAACAGGGCGTCGATCGGGAACTGGCTCAACGCGGTGTTGCCGCTCGATTCACGGGATGAGATTCATCAGGCCGAACAGCACCAGGCTGCTGATGGCGCCGACGGCCGCCAACAGCCGCACCAGCGGGCCGATGGAAACGACAAGGGAGGCCATGAAGACTTTCTTAAAGGCCGGATTAATTCCGGTCTAGCCCCCTTGTCAGTGGCATTGCTGCATTAATTCGCACGCCTTTACAGAAAACCCCTGCCGGATCAGCGCACGTGGCGGGTCCCATCCACGGGGTGGTACTCCTCGCCGGTGAGTTCTTCAAACACGATGGCCGGGAGACCGGTTTCGAACATGGTCTGCAGGGCTTCCTTGAGATAGGGATTCCAGCCTCCGGTGCTTACCTGGCCGTGGCGGACGGTCCAGTCCCAGGTGCCCTGAAGGTCGCGGGGGATCCGGCCTTCCCGGTCACGACGGGCCACCAGATCAAGAGATTCCACAAGTCCCACGGTGATGGGGTCCTTGCCGTAGGCCGGGGTCAGGCTCAATTCCAGGCGGACGGGGTCTTCCTTCATCAGCCGAAGCCGAAACCGTGGGGGCAGCTTGAGGCCTTTGATGACCGCGGCAACGATGCGTGTTCTCTGATCCACTCAGGCGACCCCTGTCGATTTCAAGCGCCCAATTTATTCAGTGCCGGGTCCCGCGGCCGTCGAGGCTTCGTCATCGTCACCGCCGAAGCGCACCGTCAGCAGGGCCTCTTCCGTGATCCGTCCCTCGCTGTCCAGAAGTTCTGGATGGACGGTGACCTGGCCTGTGCGGTCGTTCGGAGCGTTACTGGGCGCGCTATTGATCGGACCGCTGGCAGCGCGGAAACCCTTGCTCATCACGCGGAAGGCCTGCCACAACAGGGCCACGAACAGCGCTCCGTAGATGAGGGGAAACAGCGAACCGAGCATGACCCTCCGACCCAGCTGAATATCTGCATTCTCACGCTATCGGGACCCCGGTCGCATGTGGTCACAGCTTTGACACGGAACGTGGCTGTTTTCGGATCTGCTCTGCGTAGCGTCGAAGCAGCCGATCGCCCTGAAGCTGTGGTCAACTCACCGTCCCGCTCGCTTGTCGCCTCTGCTCTGGCGGGGGGATTGCTGGTGGCCGGCGTGTCGTCGCTTCCCTTGATCGTTGGCTCTCAGCAAGCCGATGCGCGCCCGGAGATCCGTCGCGGCTCGTTTGTGGCTGCCGCTGTGAAGCGCAGTGGTCCGGCAGTGGTCAGCTTGGAGACAGCGCGGACCGTCAATCAGTCCAGTGTTGCGGGTGTGCCGCCGGCCCTGATGCAGGACCCTTTGTTTCGCCACTTCTTCGGCATCCCACGCGCCACAGCTCCGCGCTCCAGGGTGCAGCGTGGCCAAGGCAGTGGAGTGATCTTCGATGCCAAGGGCCTGTTGCTCACCAATGCCCATGTGGTGGAGGGGGCGGATCAACTCACCGTGGACCTCTCCGATGGCAGGAGGGTGCCTGCCCGAGTGGTGGGCAAAGACAGCCTCACCGATCTCGCGGTGGTGCGCCTGAAGGGCTCCGGGCCCTGGCCGGTCGCGGATCTGGGGGATTCCGACCGGCTCAGCGTGGGCGACTGGGCGATTGCCGTGGGTAATCCCTTTGGCCTGGAGAGCACGGTGACTCTGGGAATCATCAGCAACCTCAACCGCAACGTTGCTCAGTTGGGAATTTCCGGCAAACGTCTTGACCTGATTCAGACCGACGCGGCGATCAATCCTGGTAATTCGGGCGGGCCACTGCTCAATGCCGACGGTGAGGTGATCGGCATCAACACCTTGGTGCGATCAGGGCCTGGGGCGGGTCTGGGTTTTGCCATTCCGATCAATCGGGCTCGAACCATTGCCCAGCAGCTGGTGGCCAGCGGCAAGGCCCGTCATCCGGTGATCGGCATCCGTCTGTCGCCGGTGCCACGGCCCACTCCCACTTCCCCGGTGCCGCCAGGTGCGGTGATTCGCGCTGTTCAACCTGGGGGGCCGGCGGACCGCGCCGGGCTCAAGGTGGATGATGTGATCCTTCGCTTCGATGGCCAGGTGGTTGATGGCCCAGCTGCGGTGGTCAGTGCCATTGAACGCCGCGGTGTCGGTGCCACAGTTGTGCTCGAGGTGCAGCGAGCTCAGGAGCGGGTCTCGATCAACGTCAAGCCCGTCGATTTATCGGCCTTGGCCCCTGGCTGAAGCTTTTGGCTCATGCGTCGTCGGCGTCCCTCAGTTGTTCGACGCATTGGGTGATGCAGTCGCCATCGTCGAGCGAACAGGTGGTGATGCACTGGAAATAGGTTTCCACGGCGTCCCAGGTCTGCTCATGGGGGGGCGGACCGGGGGCTGTTGAACCGCCAACGGGTTCGCTGTTGCCGGGGCCGGGAACCATGCTCATCGGGGCTGGAAGGTCAGTTTTGTCAGCCTATGCAGATGAAAACAGCAGGTAAAGAGAAATAAGTTTTCCTGCCTAAACCTGTGTGAAGTTTTCGTTGCCGTCGCCTGATGCCAGTCAGGCCGCCTTTTTACGGCGGGCGTCGCGTGCCTTCTGCTTCTCCTTGTTGGCCTTCCGCTTGGCTTCTCGTTCTGAAGCCAGTTCTTTCTCCTTGGCAGCTGCCCTTTCCTCCTCTTTTTTCTCGAGGTAGTAGTTGTAATCCCCGCGATACATCACCAGTTCGCCGTCCCGCAGTTCCACGATGCGGTTGGCGACGCGGGAGATGAAATAGCGGTCGTGGGAGACCAGCAGCGCGGCTCCCTCGTAGGCCATCAAGGCGTCCTCGAGCATCTGCTTGGCGGGGATGTCGAGGTGATTGGTGGGCTCATCCAGAACCAGCAGATTGCAGGGGGTGAGCAGCATCAGGGCCAGGGCCAGACGGGCTTTTTCTCCGCCGCTGAGCTTCCCGACTTCCTTGAACACCGTGTCGTTGCTGAAGCAGAAACTGCCCAGCAGCGAACGAACCTGGGTCTGGGTCCAGTCGGGAACCGCTTCGTACATCGTGTCGATCACGGTCTTGGACAGATCCAGGGCTTCGGCCTGGTTCTGTTCGAAGTACCCCGCAATCACGTTGTGCTCCCCAAGCCGGGCACTGCCTTCATCAGGGGTCTCAACCCCCATCACCAGGCGCAGCAGGGTGGACTTGCCCGCACCATTGGGGCCCACGAAGGCAATGCGGTCACCCCGCTCCACCTCCAGTTCAGCCCCCAGGAACAGGATTTTGTCTCCATAGCTGTGGGTGACGTTGTCGATCAGGGCAACCTGGGCTCCGGAGCGCGGGGCAGGCGGGAACTGAAAACTCGGCCCGGCCACGGATTCGATCGGTGCCTCCACCCGTTCCACTTTGTCCAGCTGCTTCTCACGGCTTTTGGCCTGGGTGCTGCGGGTGGCACTGGCACGGAAGCGATCGATGTAGGCCTGTTGCGTGGCGATCTCTTTCTGCTGCCGTTCGAAGGCCGCCTGTGTGGCCTCCCGCTCCAGTTGTTTCTGCTCCAGGTGGGCGGTGTAGTTGCCGAGGTAGCTGCGGGACACTCCCCGTTCGGTGGAAACGATCTGATTGCAGACCCGGTCGAGGAAGGTGCGGTCATGGCTGATCACCACAAGGGCTGCGCTCTGCTCCAGCAGGTAGTTCTCCAGCCACTGGATGGTTTCGACATCCAGATGGTTGGTGGGTTCGTCGAGCAGCAGAAGATCCGGTTCCTGCAGCAGGATTTTTCCAAGGGCAATCCGCATCTGCCAGCCCCCGGAATAGTCCTTCACCTGCAGCTCAGCGCCCTCCGGGGTGAAGCCGATCGTGGGTAGGAGCTTGTCGATACGGGCATCGAGTTCGTAGCCATGCAGTGCTTCGAAACGGCTTTGTAGCTTTCCCAGTTCTTGGATCAGTTGGTCCAGATGGTCGGGATCCTCCGCAGCCCGTTCGGAGCCCATCGCCTCTTCCACCTGCTGCTGCTGGTTCATGACCTCGGCCGCTTCGCCGAAGGCTTGAAACAGTTCCTGGCGCACGGTGCGCTCCAGGTCCACGTCGAATTCCTGCTGGAGATAGGCGATGCGGGGCTCCCCCTGCCGAACCACCTGGCCGCTGGTGGGCTCTTCGTGTCCGGCGATCAGACGCATCTGGGTGGACTTGCCGGCGCCGTTCACCCCCACCAGACCGATCCTGTCTCCGGGTTTCACCTCCCAGGTCACGGCCCGTAGCACTTCCCCGGTGGGGTAGATCTTGCTGACGTTTTCGAGTCGCAGCACCGGCGGAAGGCGTGATGCCCCCCATCATCCCTGTCGGCAAACTGGTAAAGGTTCCCGGAGGCTGGTCGCCATGCTGAAACTGGAACAGCTGGCCGCTCTCGTGGTGGCCGCGGGATTGGCGATTGTGAGTTATCTGCTCTTCTTCAGTTGGGCCGGAGGTGGCGGCTACGAACGCCGTGAGCGCGCTGAGCCCCAGGTCCTTCTGACGCCCGAAGCCCCCGAGCTCACAGACCGCCTCTCGCCTTGATCAGCCAGCGCTTGCTGTCGTCGTCGTCAAGGCTGGCCAGATGGTCGCGCACTTCCTGGGTCGTGACGGGAAGCCCCAGCTGGTCGCCCAGGCTGCAGATGCTGGCCATGGCGCCGTTGGGATCCTGGAGCGCCTGACGGAACAGGGCCTGGGTCTGTTCCGGATTGCTGCTGATTCGGGCGTACAGCGATGCGGCGTTGGAAGCCATCGCGATCTGAGCAACTGCTCAAACGCTATTCAGCACGCAGAGTCTTGTCAGGCAGCTTGTTCGATGCCGTCATCGTGCTGCCCCAGGGCCGAAGCGTCCTTCATGCTGCGGGCGTCCATGCAGAGAACCTTGCGCAGTTGGGCGTAGTTGGCGGCCTGGGTGCTGCGCCCTTCCTGGGAGGCGCCGTATTCGGCCCGTTGCAACACGTGGTGCAGGTGGGTCAGCAGATAGGTGCTGATCACGGCTGACACCAGAACGTCGCTGTTTTCAGCGCTGCGACGGGGGCGTCGGGACCGAGCGCGGGTGCCGGCTGGGCTGCGACGGGAGCGAGGTGTGGCTTGGGTCATGGGGTACTCCGAGGAGGACCAATGCCCCCACCATAGTCATGGATACTACCCTTGACCATCTCTGTACACTTTTTAGTAGCAGAGCCTCTTCCAGGGGATCCGGTCGTGCCCACCCGTCAGACCTCATCCAGCGGGAAGCCCAAGTCCCCGAGAATTCAGGTGGTTCTGCCTGAGGATCTCTGCGCTCGTCTCACGGCGATGGCGGAGCTGGAATCCCGCACGGTTAGCAACATGGCGAGGGTTCTGATCCAGCAGGGTGTGCAACGCCATGAGCAGGAGTTGGAGGCGTCCGCGCCGGCGCCGACCCGCGAGGAGCGCCTGCGGTCCGCCCTGGAATCACAGCAGCCCCGCCGTCTGCGGGGCGCCCCCCGGCGCCTGCGCCTGCACCGGCCCGGTTAGGCCGGCTCCACCCGCGTGCCGAGCACGGTCTCCCGACAGGCTCCGGTGACAGCTGGCACATTGCCGGGATGCCCCCTGTGGTGCCACCAGGCCAGTAACGCGAATACCAGCGCTTCTCGGGCTTCAGGCGGCACCCCCAGGCTGCTGCTTGCATCGATTTGTGTGCCTCGGCAGCGCCGCCGCAGCTCATCGATCAACAACGGGTTTTGGCTGCCACCTCCGGCTGTGATCAGTTCGATCGGTGCGATCCCAACGCTCTGGCGCAGACGTGCCAGATCCTTGGCAACCACAGCGGCGGAAAAGGCCGTCAGGGTGGCGATGGCATCTGCCGCTGAGGCTCCACTGAGCTGACGTAGCCGCCGGTTGAGGTCGTCCTGCCCGAAACACTCCCGTCCCGTGGATTTCGGTGGTGCCAGCTGGAAGTACTCCTCCTGGAGCCACCGCTGGATCCAGCCCTCATCTGCATGGCCCTGAGCTGCCATCGCTCCACCCTTGTCGAAGCTTTGGGCGCCATTGGTGAACTGGCGCATGCCCAGGTCAATCAGGCTGTTGGCGGGGCCGCAGTCCCATCCCAAGATCGCGGCATGGCGATCCACTCCACTACAGGGGGGGATGAGGGTGAGGTTGGCAATGCCGCCCAGGTTCAGCAGCGCCCGCCAGCCTTGTGTGTTCCCCAGTAGTGCCGCATCGGCCCGAGGCACGAGCGGTGCTCCCTGTCCCCCTAACGCCAGATCAGCGGCGCGGAAGTCATGCACCACCGGCTTCTGCAGCAGATGGGCCAGCAGCGGGGCTTGAAGAATCTGCCAACTGGCCCCCCGTGCCCCTTGGGCCGGCGGACGGTGCCAGACGGTCTGGCCATGACAACCGATCAGCTCAGCTGTTGCGTCGGGGTCGCAGGCCTTCACTGCTTGGGCTTGAACCTCCGTGATGGCTTCCGCCAGCTCCAGCCAGTTAGATGCCGGCATCGGTGCACCCTGGCCGGCTGCCACCACCTGCTGCTGCAGTTCGAGCGGATAGGGCTGATGGTGGTGGCGAAGCAGGGCCCACTGCGGATGTTGAGGTGGGCCGTCGAAGTGCACCAGCACGGCATCCACACCATCAGCACTGGTTCCGCTCATCAGCCCGAGGCAGTGCATCGGCTCAGTTTTTGGGGAGCCGTTGCAGGTCGTCCACCAGTCCCATCACCACCAGCAGGTGCCCCTCCGCCAGCACGTGGGATGCCGGTGGATTCACCATCAGGCTGCTTTGCGGTCCTGCCGCCAGCACGTTCACCCTGAAGTTCTTGCGCAGATTCAGATCCCGTAGCGACCGCCCCACAAACGGTTCCGGAACCTTGATCTCCTCGATGCAGTGCTGTTCATCCAGGGCCAGCCGCTCCATCAGGTTGGGGCGCACCAGTTCAAGGCCGAGGCGCTCGCCCTGCATCCGCGAGGGAAAGATCACCCGGTCGGCCCCCACCCGCTTCAGCATTTTTTCGTGGAGGTCGCTCGTCGCCCGGGCAATCACCTGGCGCACCCGGCTTCCTTCACTGTCTTTGGCGATCAAGGTGGCGGTGATGCTGGCCTCGATCGGTTCGCTGATCGCCACCACCACGGTGCCCATGTCAAGCACGCCGGCCTCGCGCAGGGCCTCTTCGTCGGTGCAGTCCACGACGCGGGCCTCCACGCTGGGCTCCACCTGACGCAGTTCATCCACCGCCCGCTCTGAGCGGTCCACGGCCAGCACATCCGCGCCGTTCTGAAGCAGTTCCCGGCAAACGGCAATGCCGAAACGGCCCACGCCGATGATTGCGAAGCCGAGTCTTTCGCTGCCCTGGGCCGGGCTCCACTGCCACCATTCCTTCATCGCTGTCTCCCCCGCTGATCGCGCTCAGACATACAGATCCTCGCTGGGGTAACCGACTCGATTCTGGCGATTCATCTGGATTTGTTCCTGCGTCATCGCTTCCCAGATCGCACTCAACAGCAAGAGGATCCCCAGCCGTCCCACAAACATTCCCACCATCAGCACCGCCTGGCCGAAACGGGGGAGTTCGACGGTGACTCCTAGATCCAGGCCCACCGTGGCAAAAGCGGAGATGCAGGTGAACAGCATTTCCATAAAGGTGAATGAATCCTTCCCGTTCAAATTGCTGGCGATGCTGATCAGCATCGCCATGGCCATCACGAACAGCAGGGAGCCCACCGTGATGCCGACGGCCCTCAGCACCACCTTGTCGCTGATGCTTCTGTTGCGGATCACCACCGCCTCCCGGCCCCGCAGGGTGGAGCGGGTGGCCGCCATCAATGCGGCCACGGTGGTGGTTTTGATCCCGCCACCTGTGCCGCCCGGGCTGGCCCCGATGAACATCAGTACCATCAGCAACAGCAGGCTCGATTCAGTGACGTTGTCGAGCGAGAGCGGAAGGGTGCTGAAGCCGGCTGTGCGTGCCGTGACGGATTTGAACAGGGCTGTGAGCCACCGCTCAGACCAGGGCATGCCTGCGAAGATCTCCCCCTGGTTCAACCATTCCGTCAGGGCCAGTCCCCCTGCCCCGAAGACGATCAACAGCAGGGTGGTGCGCAGCACCAGGCGGGAGTGCAGGCTCAGCCGCCGCCTGCTTCGCCGTCTGCGCAGCAGCTGTGTGGTCAGATCGCTGGTGACCCGCCATCCCAGGCCGCCGGCCACGATCAGCATCATCACCACGGCATTCACAACCCCGTTGCTGCGGTAGCGCTCGAGGCTGTCGCTCCAGAGTCCGAATCCCGCGTTGTTGTATGCCGAGATGCTGTGGAACACCGCAGCCCAGAGGCGTTCGCCCTGGTTGGGGATGTCATCGAAGCCGAAGTGATACAGGATCACAGCCCCCACAAGGATCACCAGCGTCGCCGTCAGGGCAATGCCACGAAACGTGCGCCCAACGCCCCCAACGCCGAATTCATCCAGGGCCTGCCCCCGATCCAGCCTGCGGCGTAGGGCTGTTCCCTGCACCACAAAGCCCTGGAGAAACGTGGTGATGGCCATCAAGCCAAGGCCCCCCGCCAGGATCATCAGGGCCAGCACCGCCTGGCCGAAGGTCGTGAGATCGCTGCCGATGTCGATGATCGACAGGCCCGTCACCGTGATGGCCGATGTGGCCGTGAACAGAGCTTCCCAAAGCCCCACGCGGCTAGAGGAGCACAGCGGAGTGGCCAACAGCGACGTGCCGATCAGCACCACTAGCAATCCAGTCACCACGGTGAACTGGGGAACCGTGAGCCGACGATGCCAGCCCTGGGTGCGTTCGATGGCTCTTCCGATCGGCACAGGAGCGGGCGAGATCTGACCAGTGTTGTTCAGGATCCGCCGTAATGCCAGAGAATCAAGGCCGGCACGATTATGGTCATGATCAGCGTCAGGCCAATTCCGTAGCGGGTGACGTCGAGAAACCGATAACGGCCTGGACCGAACACCATCAAATTGGTCTGGTACCCGACGGGGGTGAGAAACGACTGACTCGCACCGAACAGCACTGTGATCAGCAAGGCGATTGGAGACAGTTGCAGGGATGGGGCCAGTTGCACCGCGACAGGCGCCAGCAGGGCCACCGAGGCGGCATTGCTCATCACCTGGGTGAGCAGCGTGGTACCGATGAAGACCACCATCAAAGCCGTATAGCTCGGCCAGCCCGCCAGCCCCTGCTGGAGCACAAGGGCAAGGGCATCGGCGAGGCCCGTGCTCTGCATGGCAACGCTGAAACTGGTGAGGGATCCCAGCAACAGGATCACGTCCAGCCGGATCGAGCGCTGCAGTTCGCCGAGGCGAAGGCAGCCGGTGGCCACCACGCTCACCATGGCCAGGAGCACCGCCGCTACCAGAGGGATGGGGGTGAGCGTCGGCAGCAGCAGCATCGCCAGGGCAATGCTGACGGCCACGGGCTTGCGACGAACGGTAGGAAGGTCATCCTCCAGTCGGTCCAGCACCAACAGGTCGTTGCTGGCCTGCAGGCCGCGGATGGAGTCGATAGGTGCCTGCAACAGCAACACATCGCCCTCCCGCAGGATCACCTGGCCGAGGCGTTCCTGAACAGTCTCCTGGCCGCGGCGAAGCGCGAGCACCGTGGCGTTGTGGCGTTGCCGGAATCGCAATTCCCGCAGGCTGGCTCCGGCCAGGGTGGAACCAGCCGGCAGCAACACTTCCACGGTCTTCTGACCGCTTGATTCTTCGGTGTAGACGCTGAACCCGGCGTTCTGCCCCTGAGTGGTGAGCTGAACCGTGTGATCCTGCTGGAGACGCAGTAGATCGGGGCGGGTGACCCGCAGCAGCAGACGATCGCCGGCTTCAAGACGACGGTCCGCCAGGGGGGGCAGCAGCCGCTCTCCTCCGCGTTGCAGCTCCAGAACGTCCACGTCGAAACGGCGCTGCAGCCGACTGTTCAGCAGTGAGCGGCCCACCAGCTCAGAGTCGGGGGGGATGCGCACTTCTGTGCAATAGCTGCTTGTTTTGCTGGTGTTTCCCAGGTCATCCGTCGTGGCACCGCGGTCCGGTAACAGCACTCTCGGAGCTATCACCAGGTAGATGGCCCCGGCCAGCCAGACCGGCAGGCTGACCAGCGTGAAGCTGAACAGATCGAGGGAGCCGTAGCCCAGTTGCTCGCTGATGTCGCTCACCAACAGGTTCACCGAGCTGCCCAGTAGCGTCAGGGTGCCCCCCAGAACCGTTGAAAACGACAAGGGCAAGAGCACCCGAGATGGCGAGATGCCGCGCCGTTGGCACCAGCCCTCCACCACGGGCAGAAGCGAGGCCACCACGGGGGTGTTGGGAACAATCCCTGACACCGGGGCGATCACGAAGGCCATTAGTGCGATCAGACGCCGCGAAGACCGGATCCGCTCCGAGGCGATCAGATCTCTGAGTCGATCCAGGGCACCGCTCTTGAAGAGTGCCGCGGAGACCGGGAACAGGCCCAACAGGGTGATCAGTGCAGGACTGCCGAACCCCGCCAGAGCCTCCTGGGGATTGAGCACCCCGGTAGCGATCAGCAGGCTCAAACTCAGCAAGCCGGTGAGCTCCGGTGCAATCAACCCGGTGATGAACAGCACCACTGCCAGAGCCAACACACCCAGGGTGATCAAGGCCTGAGGGTTTTGAAGAGCGCTGCTCAGCTCGGCCATGGCGGCGAGTCGCCAGTCATCAATTGTGGCGATTCTGCCCCGGGATCAAAAAGTTGCTCCCGCAGCCACTGTTTCAGGCCCTGCAGCCCATCACCCCGCACCGCTGAGAGAAACAGGGCGTCGGGTTCCCGCTGATGAATCATCTCGATCTCAGTTGCTTCACAGCGGTCGATCTGATTGGCGATCACCCGTCGCAGGGCGGTGCTGCCAAGGTCATCGAGCAGCCGATGCACCGTGTCCAGGTGGCCCTGCCAGTCGGGGTCGGCAAGGTTGACCACCAGTAGGAGCACATCGGCATCCAGCGCCTCCTCCAGCGTGGCGCGGAAGGCCTCTACTAATGGGGCGGGGAGATCGCGGATGAAGCCCACCGTGTCGGTGAGCAGTAACCGTTCGGGGCGTGCCCCAGGGCAGGGAAGGTCGAATTTGCGGGTGGTGGGGTCAAGGGTCGCGAACAATTTGTTTTCCGCCAGAACGCGATCACTGGCCCTTTTGCCGCACAAGGCATTGAGCAGGCTGGATTTGCCCGCATTGGTGTAGCCCACAAGCGCCACCCGCGGCAGATCACGCCGCTGATCCCGTAAGCGGCTGCGGTGGGAGTGAAGTTTGCGTTGATCCCGAAGCAGCCGTTCGATGCGTCGGCTGATGGCCCGACGGTCCTTTTCCAGCTGTGTTTCGCCTGGGCCGCGCGTGCCGATGCCGCCGCCCTGACGCGACAGGCTGCTGCCCCGTCCCAACAGGCGCGGCAACCGGTAGCGCAGCTGAGCCAGTTCCACCTGAAGCCGCCCTGCAGCGCTGCCGGCCCGCTGGGCAAAGATGTCGAGGATCAATTCGCTGCGGTCGGAGACCGGGCAGCTGAGCAGCCGTTCCAGATTGCGGGCCTGCACGGGGGTGAGCTCTCGGTCAGTGATCACCAGGGAGGCCTGGCAGCGGCGGATCTCGAGGGCGGCTTCCTGAAGTTTTCCCGAGCCCCATAGCGTTTGGGGATTGGTTTGGCCCCGGCGCTGGCTGGTCCGGGCCACCGGCTCGGCACCGGCACTGCGCACCAAGCCTTCCAGTTCAGCCAGATCCCGCTGGTCGCGCTGTTCATCGCCACTGGTGAGCGTGAGCAGAAGCACCCGCTCGTCTCCGGTTGCGGCACTGATGCTTTCGGGATGGGGTTCGTCTGGTGTGAGGACGCAAAGATCCCTCAAGTCGCCCTGTTCAAATTGTCTCCAGCCATCGGCTTGAGACGGGTCTGGAATCAAGAGTTCGGCCGGGCGAGCTCCATCGGCCTCTGGGCAGGGTGCAAAGCGCAGCCAGTGCTGAGGAGCGATATCAAGGGCGACCACGGCGTCGCGGGGATCTGAGTGCAGCCCTTTGCGGGCGAAAGGGCAGCTGATCAGTCGCCAACCCCCGCTGCTCCGCCGCGGCGTCGCCGGCAGATGCTGCAGCAGCGAATCGCTGCCGGTGAGAGGCCCCAGCCAGAGCAGGCGGCAGAGGCCACGGCCGTCCAGCACCAGATGCAATGCCATCTCCAGATCAAGCACCAGCTCGGCCAAGCGTTCGAGGCTCAGCAGATCGGCGCCGCAGTCTTCGGGATGACGGCGATGGCTTAGCCGCTCCAGCTGCCGTTGTTGGCTCGGGCGCAGACCACGGCAACGCCCGCCGAGGTGAGATTGCTTCAACGGTTCAACAACCAGGCGCCTGCCGAGCGCATACCCAGAGAGAGCCCTGGCAGCCGCGTGAGATACGTGGCCCGTCGCAACTGGAAGGCCAGGGGGCCGGCCAGGGTGAGCCCCATGCCGGTGAGGGTGGCCTCACCGACACCGAGGCTGAGCATTTCGCCTCGGTCCTCGAACTGGAAGGGTTGTGGCTCCTCCTCCATCCGCAGCTGCGCGATGGCTGCGGCCGTGGCATCGCCCTGTTGCATCGCCACCTGGGCGCTGGCGGGCCATGGGCTGCCAGGCCGTGCTGAGAGATCCCCGAGGGCGAATGTGTTGGCGCTGCCGATAAGGCGCAGGTCATCGTCGACGGCCAGGCGCCCTCGTTCCAGCACAGGTGCAGGTGAGATGGAGGGGATGGAGGGGCTGCTTCCTGCGGTCCAGATCAGGCCTGAGTGACGCAGAACAGCACCATCGGCAAGAACAGCAGTGCTGGATTTCACTTCGCGCACGCTGGTGTTGAGCTGGACCACCACCCCTTTGCGTTCCAGCGCGGCCTGGGCCCGCTCGCGATTGAACGCTGTGCTGCCGGGAAGGATTTCATCGCCCATTTCCACCAGCTGAACGCTGACAGCACCGTCGATCAGGTCCGCCAGCTTGCAGGCCAGTTCCACGCCGGTGGGTCCCGCGCCAACAATGATCAGCCCGGCCTCTTCATCCCGTCGCTGTTGCAGGTTGTTGAGCCATTGCTTGAGGCGGCTTACATCGCTGAGGTCACGGAAGCCGGAGCTGTGTTCCTTGACGCCTGCAATGCCGAAATCATTGGCTCTCGATCCCGTCGCCAGCACCAGTTGTGACCAGCTCAAACGGTCTCCGGAGGCCAGTTCGATGCTTTGGCTGGTTTGATCGATGCCAACAACGCTGTCTTGAATCCAGCAAATGCCGTTGTTCAGCAGCTGTTCATAGCGTGGGGCCACCTCCCATCCTTGAAGTTCATCGCTGAGCAGTTCGTACAGCAGCGGTTGAAACAGGAAGCGATCCCGCGGCTCGATCAGAACGATGGGGCAGGTGGGCTGCCGTCGCTGAAGAGCAAGTGCTGTGAACAGACCGCCGAATCCACCGCCAACGATCACCACGGCATCCAACGGGGACGAGGGTGAACGCATGAACGGATCTGCCGGTTCTTAGACGATAGGAACCACACCCGGTCCCACGACAGGGGAAGATGGCGTGATGACGGAGGCTCCTGAGGCCATGGTGCCCATGGCGGTGCAAAACGAGTTGCTCGAAGGGCGCAAGCTGCTGGAGGCAATGGAGCCGCAGCAGCGTCTGGCCTGGGGGTTGGAGCAGTTCGGTGAGAAGTTTGCTCTCACCACGAGTTTTGGCATCCAATCGGCTGTGCTCCTGCACATGCTGAGCACCCTCCCCGGCGGTGATGCTGTGCCGGTGATCTGGATCGATACCGGTTATCTGCCTCCAGAGACCTACACCTACGCCGATCAACTCACCCAGCAGCTCAGGATTCGTCTGGTGGTAAGTCAGAGCGAGATGTCCCCGGCTCGGATGGAGGCCCTGCACGGGCGGCTTTGGGAGTCCGGTCGCGTGGAAGACCTGGAGACGTATCACCGGATCCGCAAGGTTGAACCCCTGGAGCGAGCGCTTAACGACCTGAACACACTCTGCTGGGCCAGCGGCGTGCGGCGTGGCCAGACCGATCACCGCCGCTCGATGACAGCTTTGGATCCGATTCGGGAGCGTTGGTCATTGCGCCCCCTGCTCGAGTGGACCAAGCGCGATGTGTACTACTACATGCAGGACAACGGTCTTCCCCAGCATCCATTGTTTGAACAGGGTTATTCCACGGTCGGTGACTGGCATTCCAGTGGTCCTGATGTTGGCGATCTCAGTGGCCGTGACACCCGCTTCGGTGGATTGAAACAGGAGTGTGGAATTCATCTGCCTCAGGAGGTGAATGAAGGGCTGATGGGTGAAGGCATCTGAGTGACCGGGTCTGTACGGGACGTCGGCCGCGCTCTGCTGATTGGTAACAGCCGTTGGCATTGGGCCCAACGGCAAGGCAACACGGTCCGTATTGAGCACGGTCCTCCCGATCCTGCTCGCATCGGGACCAACCCTCCGGTTTGGGCGGCGGTGGGGCCGGTGCCCGAGCCGCTCATGGCCCACCAAGATCTGCGCATTCGCCTTGAGGATGTGCCCTTGCCCAAGGCTCCTCCTTGGTTGGGGGTGGACAGAGCTCTTGGGGCTTGGATGGCCTGGCGCTGCAGTCAAGAGCAACAGCTCGACTGTTCCAGGGGGTTGCTTCTGGTGGATGCCGGCACCGTGTTGAGCCTTACCCGGGTGACGGCGGACGGTTGTTTTGGAGGCGGCCAGCTGATCCCGGGCTATCGGCTCCAGCTCCAGGCCATGACCAAGCGAACCCTCGGCTTGCCATTAACCCCTGAGGATCTCGATCAAGAGGCTCTGCAAGAGGTTTTCCCACAACAAACAGTGGCCGCCATGCAGCGCGGTGTGTTGGAAGCGATGTTGGCTTCCATTGCAGCGGCTCAGCAGCATGCCCAGGGTTTGTTATGGATCTGCGGTGGTGACACTGCCCTGTTGAAGCGTCATTGGTCCGGTGCAACGGAGCTGTTGCAGATGGAGGGTGATCTTCAGTTGCAAGCACTGCTGAGCCTGGGGTCTGGGCTCAGCTCAGGCCGAGATCGCTGATCAGCGTGTCGGCCATGCTGGCCGCTTTCACCTTGAGATAAATCCGTTCGAGTTTTCCTTCTTCATCGATCAGGAAGGTGTGGCGCATCATTCCCATGTATTCACGCCCCATGAACTTCTTCAGCCCGTAGCTCTCATAGAGGCTGGCTACGGCGCAGGGCTCCTGATCGGTGAGCAGGGTGAAGGGAAGTTCGTGCTTGTTAATGAATTTGTTGTGGGAGGTGGCTCCGTCCTTGCTGACGCCCAGAACGGTGATGTTGTTGGCTTTCAGTTGCTCCCAGCGATCGCGGAAGTTGCAGGCTTCTTTGGTGCAGCCAGGGGTGTCGTCCTTGGGATAGAAGTACAGAACAACCTTCTTTCCGCGCAGTGAAGCGAGGCTGATGGGATCACCGTTTTGATCGGGAAGGGTGAAGTCGGGTGCGGCGTCGCCGATTTGCAGACTCACGGAATGGGCTTGGTCAGTGGCGGCAGCGTACGGCCCTCAGGCCAAGGCTGTCCGTGCTGCCTACGTTGTAATCAACCTGCAGCTGTTGGGCCATGGCATCGCGGATCAGGGTCGAGCACATCGCAGGTTCCCTTGCATCTCTTGTTTTTTGTACGTACCTCGCGGTCATTCCTGGACCATTTTCAAAAGCAGGTACTCAGCAACCGGTGCGCTGGAACACGGGTGGCTCAGTTAGCACCACCACTTACATAGAGCTCGAATCCTTTCTTGTTGACGGCAAGGTCACAGATCGTGCTCTTCAGGACGCCATTCGGATGTCTGGCTGGACCGCTGAGGAGCTCCGTTTTGGTTTGAACAAGAGCTATGCAGTTGACCTGGCCGGTGTATCCCGGTTTCTTTATTCCCAAGCTGGTAAAGCCTTCCTGGATGATCAAACAAGGTCTTATGTCCCTTATTGGCGCCAAAAGGCGACGGCGATAACGGCTCTACGGGCCGCCATCATCGCGGATGCCAATGATGGGCTCATTAGCTCAATCGGCATCATGAAACAGCTGCCCGTCGCCTTCCGTTTATCCAATTACGGACCGAATGATGGCAGGCAGAGGGTTTGTGCTCCTGACAAGGTGAGCGGAGCCCAGTCCACTTCGCTGCTGTCCTGGTACGTCTTTCTGCCTGCTTGCATCAAAGCCAATTCAGAGCTCTGATCTCTTTATTTGCGACCAGGTTTCGGCGTTTTTTTTCATGGCATGCCGCACTTGCCTTGGATCAATTGATGGCGCATCGGCAGTCGCAGGCCGACCTCGCCCAGGTCGTTCAACGATTGGCGCAACTGCGTCATCACCTCCTTGCTGATCTCCCCCATGGCCTGCCGGTAGGGCGACCCATCGATTAGCCATCGCTCAGCCAGTTCGGTGCCCCCTGGAAGCATGAGATGTTCCAGCCACTCTTCACAACGGAGCTGCCAGCCAGCCTTCGCCAACAACTTTTCCGGACGCTGCTGCAGCTTTAGCCACTGCTGTTCTTGAGCCACTAGATCGCTGAACAGCTCTGTTGGCTCGCCGTCTTGCAGCAATGCACCGGCGGGCCCCAGTTCGGCGCGGCTGATCAGCAGCCGTAAGCCTGTTGTCTGCTCGGTATGTTGGTTGATTGTCTTCAGCAGCGCCGTCCAGTTCTGCCCTTGCAGGTCGGCAGCGGCGAGCCGTCCCCCGATCCAATCGAAGGCTTGGCTTTCGGGCAGAGCGTCGAGGTTGCCTGTTAACAGCTCTGGTCGATGCTCCGGCTCGAGCAAATCCATCTGCGCTTCCAGCCGGCTGCGGTCGGCTTCGTTCTCGCAAAGCACGGTCACTCCTCCTTCCGGGGTGGCCCTCAATGGATCGAGGGCCCAGATCAGCGAGCGCACCCCCAGCAGCAGCACTCGATCTCGACGGGTCCAGGGGATCTCCCGCCAGAGCCGCTCTCGCAGGCGCTGCAGTCGCTCCCCCTCCTGTCCTAGTTGGCGCTGGACCCAGCGGTCCACGCCCGGACGGTCGGGTCCGCTGCTCAAAAGCAAAGGCTGGTCGGCCGCCAGTTCCGCGGCCGCGGCGAGTTGGGCTGCCCGGCGTTCCGCCATCCGCTCGCGTCGTTCCCCCTCCCAACCGAGTTGTCCGGGCTGCCAGAACACCTCGCCTTGCAGGGGTGTGGGGAGGTATTGCTGCTCCACCCAGTGTTCTGCGTAGGCATGGGGGTAGCGGTAGCCCACGCCATCGCCGAAGGCGGCTCCATCCCGGTTGGCATCGCGCAAGTGCCCTGGCACGTCCTGCTTTTGCGTATCGCGCACGGTTTTCAGGGCATCAAAGAAGCCCAGAACGCTGTTGCTTTTTTCGGTGCCGGCCAGGTACAACGCGGCCTGGGCCAAGGGATACAAGCCCTCTGGTAGCCCTACCCGTTCGAAGGCTGCGGCACAGGCTTCCACCACAACCATGGCCTGAGGGTCGGCCAGGCCGATGTCTTCCCCCGCTGCAATCAGCATCCTCCGGAAGATGAAACGTGGGTTCTCACCGGCCTCCACCATGCGCGCCAGCCAGAACATCGCCGCATCGGCATCCGAGCCCCGTAGCGATTTGATGAAGGCGCTGATGGTGTCGTAGTGGGCATCACCGTGCTTGTCGTAAAGCACCGCCCGCTGCTGGATGGATTCCTCGGCGATGGCCAGAGTGATTTGGATCACGCCGTGGCCATCGGGTTCGGAGCTCTCCACCGCTAGTTCAAGGGCATTGAGCAGGCTGCGGGCGTCTCCGCCCGCCACATCAACGAGGTGGTTGGCGGCATCGCTGCTGATGGCGATGGTGCGGTCGCCGTAGCCCCGCTCTTTGTCTGCAAGGGCGCGTTGCAGCAGCTGCTGTAAATCCTCTGGTTCTAGAGGCAGTAAACGAAACAGCCGCGAGCGGCTGACCAGTGCCTTGTTGACTTCGAAATAGGGGTTTTCTGTGGTGGCCCCGATCAAGGTGACGGTGCCGTTTTCCACCCATGGCAACAGTGCATCCTGCTGGGCACTGTTAAAGCGGTGTACTTCGTCGATGAACAGGATCGTGCGAAGGCCATGCCGTTCAAGGCGTTGGCGTGCAGCATCAACCTCGATTCGTAAGTCTTTGACGCCGGCCAGCACGGCGTTGAGGCTGCTGAAGTGGGCGCGGGTGTGGTTGGCAATGATCCGCGCCAGGGTTGTTTTGCCGACCCCGGGCGGGCCATGCAGGATCAGGTTGCCGACCCGATCGGCCTTGATGGCACGGCGCAGGAGCCGTCCGTCAGCCAGGATTCCGCTCTGACCTTCAAATTCCTCAAGCGTGCGCGGACGCATGCGATCGGCCAGGGGGGCAAGCATCCTTCGTTGCTGCTCACCGTGAAAAGCGAAGAGGTCCTGAGCCAACAAACCATCGGCAATGCCCCAGTGTCCCTGAAGTTCTCAATCAGTGCTTGAGCTGGTCCAAATCGGACGGTTTTTGAGTCTGCCTGTTTTCAGGCTTGCAAATCTTCGCGGCCCGGTTCTTACCTTATGACCACCTCATAATCCATTTCCAAGCCTTTTTGCCGTGCTTCCTCTGCAGCGCCTCCTGCTTACCGTCGCGGCTCTGATCACGGTTAGTTCCTGCAGGAGCGAAGCACCGAAGCTGCCGCCGCCGCCGAAAGTTCAGGCTGTTGATACTCGGCTGGTGGAATTTACTGAGGGGATCGATACCGTCAGCACGCTCGAGGCAAGCAACCTCGTGGAGTTGGCTGCCCAATCGGGTGGACGAATTGAGCAGCTGCAGATTCGCCAAGGTGATGAGGTGGAGGCTGGTCAGCTTCTGCTGGTGCTTGATCAAGACAAGGAAAAGGCCAACGCCGACACTGCCAAAGCCAATTACGAGCGCTACGCCTACCTGGCTGAATTGGGAGCAACGTCGCAGAAGGAGTTGGATCGCTACAGGACTCAGTACATCGAAGCGAAGGCCAAGCTCAGTTACAGCAATCTCACTTCACCCTCCGCCGGCACGGTCGCAGACGTGAAGGTGAAAGTGGGTGATGTGATCCAGCAGGGCCAGGTCTTCACCAGCCTGGTCCAGAACAATGAGCTGGAAGCAAGGGTGGAAGTGCCGGCGATCTTCTCGACCCGGCTGCAGGAGGGCCAGCCTGTTTTGCTGATGGCCCCTGGCAGTGAAGAAATAATTGCCACAGGTGCAGTGGAATCAATTGATCCACGCATCACCCCCAACACTCAAGGGCTGCTCGTTACGGCGGTTTTTCCAAATACCGACAGAACACTTCGGGATGGTTTGCGACTGCATACGCGAGTGCAGATCAAGGCCGAGGAAGAACTGGCCGTTCCCTTTGCCGCTGTTACTCAAACCTCGGGTCAGAGTTTTGTCTTCCGGCTCGGAAGTTTTGATGAGCTAAGGGAGAACCCTGGCAAGGCGGATTTAAAGAGGCTGGAGCTGGACATCAAGGCCGGCAAGCTTCCCGCGAACGCGCAGTTCGCCTTACAGACGCCGGTCACGGTGGGCGAGCTGCAGAACAACCTGTATCCCATTACCAAGGGCCTGAAGCTGAATCAGAGGGTGGCTACCACAAACCTGCTGAACCTCAGACATGGGATTCCTGTGCAGGTGCAACCCGCCAAGGCGAACTGAGGTTGATCGATGTCTGCTTCCAATAACTTCATCACCAAACCGCTTCTCAGCACGGTTTGCAGTCTTTCGATCACGGTCGTGGTCGCTGGGTGTTTATCCACAGCAATCAAAAAGCCACCCAGAGGGGTGGCTTTGGCATGTCAGGAGTGATGGACCCGGATCAGGTGATCACGGTGGGTTGATTCATGCCCGTGCGTTGCTTGATCTCCGCCAGGTCATTGATAGCGCTGATCATCTCGGCCAGGGCGACCTGGGGATCCTGGTCGAGGTCGCCGCTGCTGGGCACATAGCTCTCCAGGTAGACGCGAATCGTTGCTCCCTTTGTGCCGGTGCCGGAGAGGCGAACCACAACGCGGCTGCCGTCGTCCAACAGGATGCGCAGACCCTGGCCTGACGTCACGGAACCATCGACGGGGTCGGTGTAGCTGAAGTTGTCTGCGGTGCTGATGGTGCGTCCGGCAAAGGCCTGGCCCACCAGGCTGGGCAGCATGGATTCGAGGCGGTCGTAGAGGCCATGGGCGGCGTCGCTGGCGACGGCCTCGTAGTCGTGACGCGAGTAGTAGTGGCGTCCGAAGCGCTTCCAGTGTTCAGCCATGATCTCGGCGACGCTGCAGCGGCGCACGGCCAGGATCTGCAGCCAGAACAGCACGGCCCAGAGACCATCTTTTTCACGCACGTGGTTGCTACCGGTACCGAAGCTCTCTTCACCGCAGAGGGTGATCTTGCCAGCGTCCAGCAGGTTGCCGAAGAACTTCCAGCCAGTAGGGGTTTCGAAGCAGTCAATTCCCAGCCCCTTGGCCACTACATCCACCGCAGCGCTGGTGGGCATCGAACGCGCCACCCCGGCCAGGCCTTCGGCGTAGGCCGGAGCCACCGTGGCGTTCGCGGTGAGAATGGCGAGGCTGTCGCTGGGATTCACAAAGCAACTCTGGCCCAGGATCATGTTGCGATCGCCATCGCCGTCGCAGGCAGCGCCGAAGAGATACTCATCTCCCTCGAGCAGCAGTTCAGCCAGATCGTGGGCGTAGGTGAGGTTGGGGTCGGGGTGACCGTTGCCGAAGTCTTCCAGGGGTGTGCCGTTCCGCACGCTTCCCGCCGGTGCACCCAGCAGCCCCTCGAACAAGCGAGTGGCGTAGGGCCCGGTGACGGCATGCATGGCGTCAAAGGCCAGGGGGAAGTCGCTGCGAATCAGATCGCGGATCTGATCGAAGTTGAACAGCTCCTGCATCAGAGCAACGAAATCATCGACGCCGTCGACAACCTCCACCTGCATCGTGCCGATGCTGTGAAGACCAGTGGAATCTAGTGGGATTTCTGGAGCCTCAACAATCGTGTATTGCTCCAGGGTCTTGGTGCATTCGAATACCGCATCGGTGAAGGAGGCGGGGGTGGGGCCACCGTTGGCACCATTGACCTTGACACCGAAGTCACCGTTCTCACCACCCGGGTTGTGGCTGGCGGAAAGGATGATGCCCCCGATGGCTTGACGTTGCCGGATCAGATTGGAGGCGGCAGGCGTCGAGAGGATCCCGCCGGTGGTGACGATCACCTTGCTGAGGCCGTGGGCGGCGCCCATCCGCAGGATCACGTCGATGGCACGGCGGTTGCCGTAACGGCCGTCGCCCCCCACCACAAGGGTGCCGCCCTGTACGCCTGGCAGCATGCGAAGCGACGCTTCAATGAAACTTTCGAGGTAGTGGGGCTCCTCAAACTGGCGACTGCTCTTGCGCAGGCCGGAGGTCCCTGGCTTTTGGTCGGTGAAAGGGGTGGCCAGGCGCACCTGGCGTTGGGTCGGTTCCGCAGGGGCCGAGATGGTCATCACAACGGATGAGGGCTATATGCGGAACCTAAACATGGAAATCCATTTGTAATGCGTCGGTCGCGACCAGTTGATGTCGTTACCCCTGTGGCCCGCACCACACCTGAGGACTATGCAACGCAGAGCTTGAAGCGAGCCATTCGCTTGGCGGTGCCTTTTTGGGAGGCATTGACTGCCACAAGTTTTGGATCACTCTCAAGCCTGACGCGATTTGAGTTTCTCGTTTTTGGTCACCGGCTCTGCGCAGAACCTTGGGATACGACGGGCTGTGTTCGTAATGGTGTCTTTGCGCCTGAAGTCGTTGTTGTTGGCGACCTTGGCTTCGTCCATCAACATCCACAACACGTCTTTGCAGCGCTCGGGCAACCTGGAGTGATCCATCAAAGGATCAGCGAGTTGCCTTACTCGCTTGCAGGCCTCTGTTGAGTTGACTCGGGAACATGCGTAGGCGGCCTGTTCGATACCTCGCAGTTGCTCTTTGCTGGGCCAAGCCACATAGGGCTCAGCAGCCGTAGACGGGTCAGTCATGGATACACCATGAAGATGCGGATCAGGACAGGGAAGTTCATGGCGCTCATTATCTTTCGTTTGATCTGGTTTTTCAGTTATTAGAGACTCCGACCTCTACGGACCTTTGGACGATCGAATTTCATTGGACATTTGCTGGGACCTCCAGCCCAGTGCTGTCCCAGAGCTGCTCAATGTTCAGATGAAGAACTTGGCGTAATCAGAGTTCCCCGATCTTCAGTGGGGCATCTCCGATGTCTTCAGCATCGCGACAAACCAAAGCCCACTGAGTACGAGGGCGACGCCAACGCCGGCTCCGATGCCCACCCGGGCCATCACCAATGGCACCACCAATGGAAAAACAATCGCCCCCGCTAGGGGGGTGATGGCCACGAACCAGCGCAGTGACGCTGATGCTTTGGAATCGGAAGGGTTCAGAACCACTCGGCGCGGGCTTCGCTGGCAGGGTTGCTGTTGTCTTCAGGTGTCTCACGCTTGAAGTTGAGCGTGATGTTGCGCTTTTGCTCTCCATCGGAGGCGGTGGCTTCGATGGCATACATCTGCTCGCCATCCCGGAAGGGCACTTGAATCCGGAAGGTGCCGTCGGTGGAAAGAGGAACTTCTTCGCCGCCGATGGTGAGGCGAGCGGAAGGGTCGGTGGCGCCATAGACGATCAGTTCGGCGTCAGCCACCAGCCAGAAGGAGCGTTGGCGGGGGGCCACACCACCAAGGCCGGACTCGTTGCGGCCACTGGCCCAGAGGCCAGCCCCCGAGTCGTTCAAGCCAATGCTGTCGCCGGAGACGTCAAAGCCCTCCTGGAATTCTTCCGAGCCAACCCGACGGCGGCGGAAGTGAACCGTGGCGCTTTGGTAGAGCCGCTCATGCAAGCCACTGTTGCTCGACTCGATCGGAGTGACGGGAGCTGGAGCGGATTGGGCCGGTGCAGCCTCGAGGCTGAATGGCACGAACTGATCAAGGATCTGCTCGCTCGGGTGGAGAGCTGGCACGCGGGCCACCGAGGAGAAGGCTAGGGACATCCAGGTGGCGCCGATGCGGTAGCCCAATTCCACCCGGTAATCCCTGTCACAGAGGGGCACAGGCAGGTACCACTCGGTGCTGTGACTGTCGACGGGAACTTCCTGAAGGGTGTGCGGATGGGCATTGCCGTCTTGCATGCCGGTTACGTCAGCCAGACGCAGGCAAAGTCGGCTGGCGCCATCCTTCTGAGCCACCTTGCGATCGGCGTCAGAGATCTCCCAGAACACGTAAGCCCACTGGGGGTCGCGAGGCAGGAATACCACGCGGGTGTCGCTGCTGCCCATGGCCGGCGCATTGAGTTCCGCCTCGATCGCCTTCAGATCTCCACCACGCTTTTGCTGACGCTGGGCAACCTCGTCGACCAGGGTCTCCTTGCTTTTGCGGCTGTAGAGCGGCACCCCTAGGTCGCTGGCGATCTGACGCAGTTGACGAAGGGTGAGACGTGCCAGGGATGACAGGGTTTGGGACACGTCCAAAAACTCCAGGTTTAGTTTGGGATCATTGTGATCTGAAAAATTCCTTTTCGAAGCGTGAAGCGGCCAAGGGTCAGTGGATGCTGACCACTGGGTGAACGTCGACCTCGGGGATCACAGTCAGAGACACAAAAAAAGCGGAGCCGAAGCCCCGCTTTTTTGAACATGCTTTAGGCCAGGATCAGCGGCCGATGCTGCGGTAGGGAACCTTCGACATGTAGTCCATGTCGGCGCCACCGCTGGGGGCAACTCCACGGGGTCCGCCCATTTCTGCCACCCAGGCCATGTAGTCCTGAGGTGAGCCGCCTTTGCGGATTTTGGCGCGGGCAGGAACTTTCTTGGCGGGGCCGCCGGTGAAGACGATCTGGGGGAAGCCCAGGATTCCCCGGTAGTACTCGTCGTAGCGGGGGGTTGTGATGTTGAACGGCGTATCGCCCAGCTCCCGGCCAGGAAGCACGCGGTTGCGTTGGTAAGGAACCGTGTCGTAGCCGAAGGCGTCGAGGTACTCGGAGCTGTCGAGCAACACATCGACAAGGCCTTCAAGGCCTTTGGTCGCAATCACGATCGACCAGGAGAGCTCTTCGCCTTTGCCGTTCACCTTGCGGCCAAGAATCCGTTCGCAGAGATGGCGAACAACCTTGTAGTTGCTGTTGAAGCCGTAGAAGGTGCGCTTAAAGGTGTCAGAGAGCACCAGGCCGCGAATGAAGTCGCGAACCGTGATCTGGCCATCCTTCAGCTGGGACTCAAGGTTGACGTCCCGGTCTGTTTTGAAGGCGTGGAAGAAGATCTGCCGGTAGGCGGCTTCCACAACGGTGTCGAGGTTGTCCCGGTCGTCTGCAATTTCCAGGGAGTAAGCCCGTGATCCCTCTTCGGAGCCGACACGGAGGTTCGGAACACCCGCTCTCAAGGAGTTCTGGGTGATCGGTGAGTACTCCAGAAGAGGAATGGCCACGCGAGCTACAGCATCCACTGCTGGCGATCGTAGAAGTGCTGGGTCTTGCCCCCTTCAGCTGCTGTTGCAGCGATTACATGCCGTAATACTTTCTCTAAGTACTTCTGCTTACCAGCCGAAGGGGGCGAGGGCGGCCCCGCTCGTAGCTATGGCTGGGCTGGGCTGATCAACATCGTCCAGCTGCCGGGTCTCGATGCAGAAGGAGGCGTTGTTGGAGAGCCCCTGCACCGTGCTGGTGCGCAGCCGCACGTTCTCGGTGGCGAACCAGAAGCGCTCCAGGGAACTCATCATTTCGTAGTCGGTCGTGAGGATCAGGCCGTTTTCTTCGTCCATGCGGAACTGTCCCGCCACCGGCGCTTTCTCGGCGTAACCGCGATCCCGCAGCAGCAGTCCCCGTCGCCCCGTTTCGTCTTCGGGGATCAGTCCGAACATGGTCTGGTCTTCGTGGGATTCACCGGCCCGATCCCAGGCCATCGATCCGCTCCAGCGCACCCAGCAGCCCCCCACGATCTGCTCAACGCTGGCGTTGTTGCGTTCGGCGATCTCCGCAAGGCGTTCGTCGCCCTTCAGCAGTTCCTCCACAACGATGAAGGAGGCGCCGGCTTCGGCGCGGCGATGCAGCAGGTGGTGCTGGCTGCGCTGTGAGGTCCAGCGGCCACAGCTCAGACGAAAGAAGCTGAGGGCGTCCGAGATCTCAAGCATCGCCGGCTTTGAGGAAGTGAAGTGATGATGGCAGCCCGACCAGGTCAGTCACGACAGCCAGGCCACCCCCGACGGCCATGTCAGCCACGGCAGCGGGCTTCGGCGGCGCTGATCAGATCGTCGAGGGTCAGCGCCAATGGAGGCTTGCCCAGCTCAAGCGCCAGTTGATCCAGCTGATCGGCGGCAGCATTGAGCTGCAGCAGCAAGGTGTGGAGGAACGCCGGGTCCTCAGCGACCACGGGTTGATTCTGGCACCAGCGGCGCCGTTGGTTTTCGTCGGGGATTGCACCAGTGCTCCTCGGAGCGGCCATGGATTGAAAGCTGTCCAGGCAGTGGCTCAGCAGCCGCAGGTGATGGCGATCGAGCTGGGGCAGCAGGGTGGAGTCGATGCGTTCAATCGCGGCTCGGTCGATGGCCATCAGCCTTGCGCCAACGGAGTGATGCGGAAGCCGCAGGCGTGGCCGCCCTCGAGCCGCCAATGCACCCGTTCCACCCGGCAGTCCGGCACGGTGCGCCGAATCAGCAGCAATTCCTGGTCGCAGACCGCGGGAAATTCTTCAGCAATGCGCTGCACCGAACAGTGGGCCTCCTCGAGCCGCCAACTCACGCCGTCGTCGTCCCGGCTGCAGACGGTCACATAGCCCTCGTCGCGCCGCAGCCGTGCCAGGTGTTCGAGGCGAGCTTCCAAGGAGGCTTCGCCAAGGCTTTGCCGGTACTGGCTGGCCTTCGACTCCGCCTGCTGATTGAGCAGCTGGCGGACGGTCGCTTCGGGGAGATGGCTGCGCATCGAATCCAGCAGGCCGAGGGCGAAGCGGCCGCTGCCATCGGGGAACTGGGCCCGTCCTTCGTCGGTGAGGCACCAGCGGTTGCTGGGTCGACCTGGGCCGCTGGCATTGCTGCTAGCGCAGACCAAGCCGCTGTCGGCGAGTGAGCGCAGGTGTCGCCGCATGGCCTGAACCGAAATGCCCACGGCATCGGCAAGGGCGCCAGCGTCTTCCTCCCCGCGCTCCAAGAGCATGGAGAGCACGGCGTCGCGGGTGCTGGCGGGGGCCGAGGCGCTCATGAGGAGGCGAAACCTCCCCACACGATGCCATCGAATTGCCACGTCATGTTGGCCGTGTTGAGGGTCACAATGGGGAGCCCGCTGACCGGAGGCTTGTTGGCCTAGGCTTCCAGTAAGGAAACCGCGGGGTTTCGTAATTCGCCGCTCCCTCCACTTCCATGTCCGACGCCCCTCAAGAGCCGACAGCAGAAAGCCTGGAGGTCATCCGCAAGTTCGCTGAAACCTACGCCCAGCGCACCGGCACATATTTCTGTGCCGACCCCGGCGTCACCGCAGTTGTTCTGAAGGGTCTGGCGCGTCACAAGGATGATCTGGGGGGAGCGCTGTGTCCTTGCCGCCATTACGAGGACAAAGAGGCCGAGGTCTCCCAAGCCTTCTGGAACTGCCCCTGCGTTCCGATGCGCGAGCGCAAGGAATGCCACTGCATGCTCTTTCTCACTGAGGACAACCCCTTCGCTTGCCCTGAGAAGACGCAGACCATCACCACCGAAACGATCAACGCCACCGCCGGCTGAGCTGAATGACCAGTACCTCCACACGGGATCTCGTCAGCCAGCCGTACAAGTACGGCTTCGTCACCGAGATCGAGACCGACAAGATCGCCAAGGGTCTCAGTGAAGAGGTCGTTCGCCTGATCTCGGCCAAGAAAGAAGAGCCGGATTTCCTGCTGCAGTTCAGGCTCAAGGCGTTTCGCCACTGGCTCACCCTCGAAGAGCCCGACTGGGCTGCTCTGGGTTATCCCGAGATCGATTACCAAGACATCGTTTATTACGCGGCTCCCAAGCAGCAGGAGAAGAAGGCCAGCCTCGACGAGGTGGATCCGAAGCTGCTGGAAACCTTCGACAAGCTCGGTATCCCGCTGAGCGAGCAGAAGCGCCTCAGCAACGTGGCAGTGGACGCTGTTTTCGACAGCGTTTCGATTGCCACCACCTACAAGGAGAAGCTGGCCGAACACGGGGTGGTGTTCTGCTCCTTCAGTGAGGCGGTCAAGGAGCATCCCGAGCTGATCGAGCGTTACCTCGGCACGGTTGTCTCCAGCAACGACAACTATTTCGCCGCCCTGAACTCAGCTGTGTTCAGCGACGGATCCTTCGTTTTCATCCCGAAGGGCGTTGAGTGCCCGATGGAGCTCTCCACCTACTTCCGAATCAATTCCGGCGACACCGGACAGTTCGAGCGCACCTTGATCGTGGCCGAAGAGGGTGCTTCGGTGAGTTATCTCGAGGGATGTACGGCACCGATGTTCGACACCAATCAGCTGCATGCGGCGGTGGTGGAACTTGTGGCCCTCGACGACGCCTCAATCAAATATTCCACGGTTCAGAACTGGTATGCCGGTGATGAAAATGGGGTCGGCGGAATCTACAACTTCGTTACCAAACGAGGCCAGTGCCGCGGTGATCGCAGCCGCATCAGCTGGACCCAGGTGGAGACCGGTTCAGCCATTACCTGGAAGTACCCCAGTTGCGTGCTGCAGGGTGCTGATTCGGTGGGTGAGTTCTATTCCGTGGCCCTCACCAACAACTGCCAGCAGGCCGACACCGGCACGAAGATGGTTCATGTCGGACCGCGCACCCGCTCCACGATTGTGAGCAAGGGCATCAGTGCAGGACGCTCCAGCAACAGCTACCGCGGTCTTGTGCAGATGGGACCCAATGCCAAGGGCGCCCGCAACTACAGCCAGTGCGATTCGATGCTGATCGGCGATCAAGCCGCCGCGAACACCTATCCCTACATCCGTTCTCAGCAGCCGCAGGCGGCCATCGAGCACGAGGCCAGCACCTGTCGCATCTCCGAAGATCAGCTCTTCTACCTGCAGAGCCGTGGCATCGGGTTTGAAGAGGCCGTCTCGATGATGGTCAGCGGCTTCTGCCGCGACGTCTTTAATCAGCTGCCGATGGAGTTTGCCGCTGAGGCCGACAAATTGCTGGCCCTCAAACTTGAGGGGTCCGTGGGCTGATCCCCTCCCCCACCTTGTCTCTGTTTTTTAACGACGCCTTCCGTGATTCGCCCTGACGCTGAGCTGCTGCTCGACATTCAAGACCTGCATGCCTCCGTCGAGGACAAGCCCATCCTCAAGGGGGTGAATCTGCAGGTGAAGGCTGGTGAAGTCCATGCCGTGATGGGTCGCAACGGCAGTGGCAAGAGCACGCTCTCCAAGGTGTTGGCCGGGCATCCGGCCTACCGGGTCACGGGCGGCAGCGTTCGTTATCGCGGCCAGGATCTGTTTGAGCTGGAGCCTGAAGAGCGTGCCCGTCTGGGGGTGTTCCTTGGATTTCAGTACCCCGTTGAAATCCCTGGTGTCAGCAACCTGGAATTCCTGCGGGTATCCACCAATGCCCGGCGGGAAAAAAAGGGGGAAGAGGAGCTCGACACCTTTGCCTTCGAGGATCACGTGCACGACAAGCTCAAGGTGGTGCAGATGGACCCTGCCTTCCTTGAGCGCAGCGTGAATGAAGGCTTCTCCGGGGGCGAGAAAAAGCGCAACGAGATTCTCCAGATGGCGCTGCTGGAGCCCGTGGTAGCGATCCTGGACGAAACCGATTCCGGCCTTGATATCGATGCCCTGCGCATCGTGGCCGGTGGTGTGAACCAGCTGGCGACGGAAGACAACGCCACGCTGCTGATCACCCACTACCAACGTCTTCTCGACGAGATCACCCCGGACTATGTGCATGTGATGGCTGCAGGCCGGATCCTGCGCACCGGTGGACGGGAGCTGGCCCTTGAGCTGGAGCGGACGGGATACGACTGGGTGGATCAGGAGCTGGCCGCTCAAGGAGCCGCTTGACCATGGCGAGCAGTGTGCTGGCGCCAGTGCAGGAGCGCGGTCGAGCCGCGCTTGAACAGCTTGGTCTGCCCAATCGCCGCCAGGAGCCCTGGCGCCTCACCGACCTCAAACGGCTTGCGGCGGTCTCGGAATTGCCGGCCAGTGCCTCGCCACTGTCCACATCTTTGCCGGCCAGCCTGGACGGGGTGACCCGTCTGGTGCTCAATGGTTTTGATGATCCCCTGGCCGGCCAGGTGCTTCCGGAAGGAATCACGGCGCTGAATGCCGAAGAGCTGGAGCAAGCCCTTGGCCACACCCTGGATCGCTGCGGTTGTGCCCAGGTCTGGCCCGTGGAGTTCAACCATGCCAAAGCCCAACAGATCCTGGCCCTCAGGGTGCGGGGACGGGTTGGCCCGTTGGAGCTGGTGCTGGCGGCGGGTGCGGGGTTGAACGCCACGCGGGTGCTGCTGCTGTTGGAGGAAAAAGCTGAGCTTGAGTTGATGCAGGTGTTGCTGGCTGAGGGGGCGTCGGCCCACAGCCATGTGCTGGAAGTGCATCTGGGGCAGGAGGCCCAACTGCGCCATGGCGTGCTGGCGACGGCGGATGGCGCGTCATCGCTGATGGCCCATTTGGCTGTGGAGCAGGAGCCCCGCAGCTCCTATGCCCTCACTTCGGTGGTTCAGGGCTGGAATCTGGGACGGGTGGAGCCCCGGGTGGTGCAGGTGGATGGCCAGGCAGAGACCGTGCTTAAAGGTCTGGCCGTCACCGGCGCCGAGCAGCAGCTGGCCACCCACACCGCGGTCCGCTTCGACGGGCCGGAGGGGGAGCTGGATCAGTTGCAGAAATGCCTGGCCGGCGGCCAGTCCCACGCAATTTTTAACGGCGCCATCAGTGTTCCCCGCGATGCTCAGCGCACCAATGCCGCCCAATTGAGCCGCAACCTGCTGCTGTCTGATCGGGCCCGGGTGGACACCAAGCCCGAGCTGGAGATCGTGGCGGACGATGTGCGCTGCGCCCACGGCGCCACCGTGTCGCAGCTTCAGGACGATGAGCTGTTCTATCTCCAGAGCCGGGGCATCGCTGCGGCGGATGCAACGGCGCTGCTGCTGCGCGGGGCCTGCCAGGAGGTGATCGCCCAGCTACCTGCTGCCGCGCAGGCGTGGCGCCCCCTGGAGCGCGTGATGGAGAGCCTCGTCCCATGACGATCGCCGAAGCACGATCCAGTGCTGATTTCGTGGATTTATCATCTCGATATCGTGCTGATTTCCCGATTCTCGAGCAGCTGGCTCCGGATGGCCGCCCGCTGATCTATTTCGATCACGCTGCCACCAGCCAGAAGCCCCGTCAGGTGCTCGAAGCGCTGCAGCAGTACTACAGCTGCGACAACGCCAACGTGCATCGCGGTGCGCACCAGCTCAGTGCCCGTGCCACCGATGCCTTTGAGGCGGCCCGCAGCACGACGGCGGCCTTCGTGGGTGCGGCCAGTTCCCGCGAGATTGTCTTCACCCGCAATGCCAGCGAAGCCATCAATCTGGTGGCGCGCACCTGGGGGGACGCCAGCCTCCAGGAGGGGGACGAAATTCTCCTCACGGTGATGGAGCACCACAGCAACCTGGTGCCTTGGCAGCTGTTGGCGCAGCGCACCGGCTGCGTGCTTCGCCATGTGGGCATCACCGAATCCGGTGAGCTGGATCTGGAGGATTTCAGGGCCCAGCTCAACGAGCGCACCCGACTGGTGAGCCTAGTGCACATCAGCAATTCCCTCGGTTGCTGCAATCCCTTGGATCAGGTGATCCCCGCAGCCCATGCCGTTGGCGCCTGTGTGCTCGTGGATGCCTGCCAGAGCCTGGCCCACAAGCCGATTGATGTGGCGGCCATAGACGCCGACTTTCTTGTTGGCTCCTCCCACAAGCTCTGTGGCCCTACTGGCATGGGTTTCCTCTGGGCGCGGGAGTCGCTTCTGGAGGCGATGCCTCCCTTTTTGGGCGGCGGGGAGATGATTCAGGACGTTTTCCTGGACCACAGCACCTGGGCGGTGTTGCCCCATAAGTTCGAAGCGGGCACCCCTGCCATTGGCGAGGCGGTGGGCATGGGTGCCGCGATTCGCTACCTGCAGGCGGTGGGTCTGGAAGCGATTCAGGCCTGGGAGGCTCAGCTCACTCGACATCTGTTCACCCGGTTGCAGGCCATTGATGGTGTGAGGGTCCTCGGGCCGACGCCGGATCAGCAGCCCGAGCGAGGTGCCCTCGCCACATTCCTTGTGGATGGCGTGCATGCCAACGACATTGCCGCTCTGATTGATGCGTCCGGGATCTGCATCCGCAGTGGTCACCACTGCTGTCAGCCCCTGCACCGCATGTACGACGTGACGGCTTCAGCGCGGGCCAGCCTGAGCTTCACCAGCACCTTTGAAGAGATCGACCGCTTCAGCGAAGAGCTTGCTTCCACGGTCGCTTTCCTGCGCGAGCACAGCTGACCTGGCTCAGGCCGCCAGCTGATCGTTGCTTGCTGCGGCCTCGCGTTGACGCAGGGGAACAACCTTGTTGGTCTCGATGGCGTACTTCACCCAGCGGTAGGAGCGTGCGCCGGGACGGGGAGCCGCGTTGATCGGTTCAGGGCTGGCATAGCTGTTGCCGCGATAACGCAGGATCCGCATCGGTGCTGTCGAAACAGCTGTCAGCTTTTCAGGCTTACCGCTTCTTGATGGGTTCCGTGGAGCACAGGTTGATGGTTCCTGCTGGTTGCTCGCTCAACCCATCACATCTGCTGAACGGGGTTGTGTGCTTTGTAACCGTCTGTTGGCCCCAATTCCCGACTGAAAAAGGCCTCGGTTTGCTCGAGCACCTCGATCTGGGTGGCTTGGCTGCGGAAGCCGTGGCCTTCCTCCTCGAACAGCCGCACCTCCACTGGAATGCCGTTGCTGCGCAGCGCCTCCGCCATGCGTTCGGTTTGTTCCGGAGGCACCACCTTGTCCTGCAAACCCTGGAAGAACAGCACCGGACAGCGGATTTGATCGGCATGCAGCAGTGGCGACCGCTGCTCGTACAAAGCACGCGCTGCGGGCCATTCCCCCACCAGACCATCCACGTAGCGCGCCTCAAACCGGTGCGTGTCTTTGGCCATGGCTGTGAGATCACACACCGCATAGCGGCAGGCGCCGGCCCTGAACACTTCGGTGAAGCACAGCGCCGCTAGGGTGGTGAAGCCGCCGGCACTGCCACCTTCGATGGCGATCTGGCCGGGATCGGCGCGACCGGTCTCGATCAGGGCCTGTGCTGCGGCGGCGCAGTCGGCCACATCCACCAGGCCCCAGCCCCCGTTGAGGCGCTCCCGGTAGTCCCGGCCAAACCCCGTTGAGCCGCCGTAATTCACATCCACCACGCCCCAACCCCGGGAGGTCCAGTACTGAATCGCCAGGCTGAGGCCGCGGCGAGCCATGGCCGTCGGTCCGCTGTGGCTTTTCACCAGCAGCGGCGCAGGCCCTGGTGGTTTGCCGCTCGGGGGGTAGTACCAGGCATGGGTGCGTTCACCCTGGTGACCGTTGAACCACAGCGGTTCGGCCACGCTGATCGCCTCAACCGACAACGGTGACGTGATAGCTGGGCTGTGGCTCCAGATCGGGGTGGCCGGTCGCAAATCGATTTCCAGCAGCCCGGCCACGCTGGTGCTGTTGCTGGCCACGGCCACGGCGCGGCCGTTGCAGGCGCTTAATCCCGCAAGGTCGTCAAACGGTTGCGGCAACGGCTGCACCGCTCCATCCAGGCTGAGCCGTTGCAACGACCAGGCCCCGCGGCTGCAGACGGCGGCGACCAGCTGCTCGCCATCCCAGGCCGTGGTGCTCATCCCATAGATCCACTGGGGCATGGCCGTTTCGGCAGCCATTGGCCAGGGCCTCTCCCAGGCGGCGTCGGCACTGGGCTGGAGCATCAGGTTCCACCAACCGGAGCTGTCCTCCGCCACAAGCAACTGCCCGTCGGGCAGCCATTGGGGTTGAAACACTGAGATGCCATCGCCTCCGGCCAGCTGACGGGTCTCGACCAGCCCGCCCGTGTCGCTGAACTCCGCGCACCAGAGACGGCTGCTGTCCCAGGGCATGGCGGGTTGCTGCCACTCCACCCAAGCGAAGCGCTGGCCATCGGGGCTCAAGCAGCCATAGCCGGCAAAGTCCGTCGGCTGGTGCAGCAGTAGCGGCGTCTGATCCGTTGCGTTCAGCGCCAGGCTCACCAGCTCGTCACGGCCTTCGATTTCACGGATGCCGATCCAGCGCTGCCTGGGCAGATCGAGCACGCCATCCGCCAGCTCCCAGTCCCCTTCCCTGCTGAGCCGTTGGGGTGCAGCCAGGGGGGTGGGTTGCTGAGGGCCGGTTTGCGGCAAGTGCCAGTCCTGACGCCAGAGGCAGCCGCGCTCGATCCAGGCCAGGATCAGCCTGTCCTGCTCCACCGCGGTGGCGAGTACGCCGCCGCCGTAGTCGTGCACGCGGCTGCGCAGATTGCTGGGGGCCGGCGTCAGCTCCTGTGGTTCTGCTTCGGAATCACCGAAACGCCTGATCAAGGCAGTGGTGCGGCCGCGCTCCTGGGGGCGCTGTTCCAGCCAGATCAGCCACAGCGTTGCATCGGGGCCACTGACCAGGGCCGGTTCCTTGAGACCCGGCAAACGGCCGACGGCATGTTGCGCGGATAACGGAGCGGCTCCCATAACGGCTGATTCAGGCCGCTTACCATGCTGAATCAACGCGGCGTTGGTCTTGGCAGGAAGCTTTGCAGAGTTGGCCCGTCAGGCCGATAAGTCGCGGGACACGATGCTGGTGCCCAAGACGGTTCTGGAAACCCCGCCGCTGGAGATTCACACCCTGGGCGATGAGGTGTTGCGGCAGCCTGCGCGCCGCATCGGCAAGGTGAATGAGCAGGTGCGGGAGCTGGCTCGCGACATGCTGCGCAGCATGTACACCGCCAAGGGCATTGGCCTGGCGGCTCCTCAGGTGGGGATTCACCAGCAGCTGCTGGTGATTGATCTCGACCTTGAAAATGCCGCCACGCCGCCCCTGGTGTTGATCAATCCGGAGATCACGGCGGCCAGCGCCGGGCTCGACACCTACGAAGAGGGCTGTCTCAGCATCCCTGGGGTGTATCTCGATGTGGTGCGCCCCACCGCGATTGAATTGAGCTTCCGCGATGAGATGGGTCGGCCCAGGAAGATGAAGGCCGATGGCCTGATGGCCCGTTGCATTCAGCACGAGATGGATCATCTCAATGGCGTGTTGTTTGTCGATCGCGTCACTGATGAAGACGGTCTGCAGAAGGAGCTCAAGGAAAAGGGCTTCGAGCGCCAAGATGTGCGTAGCGTCGCCTGAGTTATGCCGATGAAACCCCTGGCCGGCGTTTTTCTGGCCCTCGCCTGTGTTCTGGGTATCGCCAGCACCGGATGTGTGTTTGAACTGGCCTACGGCGATCCCGATCTCGGGGTCAAAACCACCAGCTGGATCCTGGCCCTGGCGGCCCCTGGAACCGTGGGGACCCTTCTGTTCGCCATTCGCCTGAACAAACCGGCCTGATTGGGGGCGACCGATCCAGGCATCACTTTTACTAATCCGCTCAGTTCCTCCATGGACGTGATGGCACGCTTTCGAACCGTGGCTGCTGCCGGCCTCGCTCTCGCAGCGACCTCTGCACCGGTGGCCCTGGCCCAGGGTTCGCTGTTCACGGCAGTGCCCGTCGAGTTGAGCAATTTCGTTTTGGTGTCGGCCCCGATCGGTCAGGGCGAGCGTTCTCAGTTGAACATCTACGAGCAGCGCACCACAAAACGCCCCTGTTTCGCTGTGGCTGCGGGATCACCGGCCATGGTCGATCCTTTGTTGTCCACGTTTGATTTCAGCGGGGTCTGCAACCGCTACATCGATGGCAACGGCTATTCCCTGCGGATCGGTGGTGACGACCTCGGCACCCGCTACCGGCTCAGCGTGGTGAACACGGGTCGGGATATTGAATTGCTGGCCACGCCCACCAAGAATCCCTCCCAACCGACCATGCTCGTGGCCCGGGCCGGTGGTGCCGCCAGCGGATTCGTTCAGCTCAAGCTTGAGCCGGGCTGGACCTTGAAGCGACGGGCCTATGGCGAGAAGAGCCTCGGCCATCTCTATGTCTATCGGGACAGTGCGCCAGTGGCCGGATCCAGCCCAGCAAGCGAGCCGGTTGAGACTGAACAGAGTGAGAGTTCCGTAGCTCCGTCTTACTGAGGTGGCGCAGAACCGGTGAAAACACCTGTTGTCGTCCTCTGTCAGTGATTTCACACTGAAGACAGACCCCGGAGGACGTGATGAAAACAACGGTTGTTCAGTGGTTCCAGTGGTTCGGTGAAGCGATGACCCATGCCCTGGGTTCGTTCAACGACCGCCATCTCCAGCCCCCGCCGATCGGCACCCAGCCCTACCGGGACACTCCCGACAAGCGAGCCCGCGACTACTGAGCACCAGGCTGCTTGAGCAGATCAGTGCAGCGGAAGCAACTCGCTTCCGCCACGGCGTTTCGATCGACGCTGGCCCGGTCGTTGAGATCGGCAATGGTGCGCGCCACGCGCAACAGTTGAAGGCTGCTGCGCGTGCTCAGCCCACGCTGGTTGATCAGCTGTTCCCAGAGCTCGAGTGCTGCCGGTCGCCGGCCAGGGGCGCTCACCTTTCAGCTGCTCCACCAGCGTGCGCAGGTTGGCTGCGGTGCGGATGGTGAGCCCCTCAATCAGGCTGGCCTCCTGAGCGTTCTCAGGGGGAACCACCAGGGCCTGGGCCTTGTGCTGATGCGCTTTTTCAGCAAGGGCAATCACCCCGCGACAGGGCCTGAGGCTGCCGTCGAGCCCCAACTCGCCCGCACACCAGAGGCCCTCCAGCTGAGGGCGGGCGAGTTGCCCGCTGGCCACCAACAGGGCCAGGGCGATGGGGAGGTCAAAGGAGGGGCCTTCCTTGCGCAGATCGGCCGGAGCCAGGTTGATCACCATGCGGACGAGGGGGCCGCGGAAGCCGCTGTTGCGCAGGGCGGATCGGACCCGCTCCCGTGATTCCTGAATGGCCTTGTCCGGCAGACCCACCAGCTGAACGCCCGGCAGGCCCGGGGCAAGATCCACTTCCACCACCACTGGTCTGGCCTCCAGACCTTGCAGGGATGCACTGAGACAACGTGCCAGCATTCTGTGGAGGGTGACGCAGGAGATTCATGCCCCTGCTGTCACACCGGTCCGGCTGTTCCCTCTTTTCAAGGCCCATGGCAGACGACACGATCTTCGGGAAGATCCTTCGTGGCGAGATCCCGTGCGATGAGGTCTACAGCGATGAGCAGTGTCTGGCCTTTCGCGATGTCGCGCCCCAGGCACCCGTTCATGTGCTGGTGATTCCGCGCAAGCCGATCGAGAGCTTGCGCTCCGGTGCTGCTGAGGATGCGGCCCTGCTGGGCCACCTCTTGCTGGTGGCTGCCCGCGTGGCCAAACAGGAGGGTCTGGACGGTTTCCGCACGGTGATCAACAGTGGCGCCGGTGCTGGCCAGACGGTGTTTCACCTCCATGTGCATGTGATCGGTGGACGTCCTCTGGCGTGGCCTCCCGGTTGAGGTCAGCGGCGAAGCGGCGCGGCGACAGCCAGACTGAGCACAGTTCAGCAGTGGCATGACCCACCAGCTTCAGAACCTGCGCAATCAGGCCGCCAAGCTGCGTCGGCTTTCGCAGCCCTACTTCTTCCCCTACACCGAAGACAACGGCTGGCAGTTCCTTGGACTGCTGGTGAGCCTGCTCTTCTGTGTGGCCGGGATCGTGCTGTTCCTGGTCACCGGCTTGATGAACAGCCTGTCGTGGCTGTTTCCGGAGTTGTCCGGCCAGTACCTCGGTGGTGTCCAGTCGTCCCTGGCCATGCTCTGGTCCCGTGGATGGGGGGCGGGCATCAGTGCCCTGTTCGTGCTGGGGGCTGTGGTGTTTGCCTCCGTGCGGGGCCAACTCAGGCATCGCCGCTGGTTGCCTTGGCTTTTTCTTGGCCTGATCATCCTGATGCTGTTAAGCGTGAACGGCATCAACGCCGGCATCACATTCCTCGCCAGGGATCTGACCAATGCGTTGATCGCCAGGGATGGCGATGCGTCGTATCGCAACCTCTGGATCTACGGCGCCTGTTTTGCTGTGGCACTGCCGATTCGCAGCCTGCAGTTTTATTTCACCCAGAAACTGGGGCTGTTCTGGCGCGAATGGTTGTCGTTGAGCCTGGTGGACGATTACCTGCGGGATCGTGCTTATTACGTGCTCAATCCCAATGATGAAGCGGCCACCAATGTTGATAATCCCGATCAGCGGATTTCTGAGGATGTGCGTGATTTCACGGCACAGGCCCTTGGTTTTGCGCTGAATATTTTTGATTCGATCCTCACCTTTTCCCTCAACATCCTCATCCTCTATTCGGTGAGTGAGGGGCTCACCTTTGCCCTTCTAGCCTATGCATCCGGGGTGTCTGGCCTGATGATTGTGGCTGGCCGCAAGTTGGTGCGGTTGAACAATTTCCAACTGCGTTTTGAGGCGGATTACCGCTATGGCCTCGTGCGGGTGCGAGACAACGCCGAATCAATTGCATTCTACGCCGGTGAGCAGCAGGAAGCCAAGGAGGTGACGCGTCGCCTGGCCACCGTCGTCGAAAACTTCAATCTGCTGATTGTCTGGGAAGTGCTGCTGCGGGTGCTGCAGCGCTCCAGTATTTACGCCAGCAATTTCATCCCCTATCTGATCCTTGCAGCTCCGATTCTTGCCGGTGAGATGGATTACGGCGGCTTCGCCCAGGCGAACGTCGCTTACAACCTGGTTGAGGGATCGTTGTTTTTCATCATTTACAACATCGAAGCCCTGGCCCGGTTCTCGGCATCGATCAACCGGCTGGAAGGCTTTCAATCCAACATCTCCAACCTCGATCCGGAGGAGTGGAGTGATTACGTGCCGCGGATCGTGCCCTCTGAGCGCCTGGCGCTGCAGGGGGTGACGGTCAAAACACCGCGTACCGACAACGTGCTGGTGCGCGACCTCAGTTTTTCCCTGGGCAACGCTGAGGGGCTGTTGGTGGTGGGACCCTCCGGCTGTGGCAAGACGTCTCTGCTGCGGGTGGTGAGTGGCCTTTGGGGCTCGCCGACGGGCACCGTTTATTCACCGGGGCAGGGCGATCTTCTTTTCATCCCCCAGAAGCCCTACATGGCACTGGGATCTCTGCGCGAACAGCTCTGTTATCCCCTCGATCAGGCCCGTTTCAGCGATGAACAGCTACGGGCTGTTTTGGATCAGGTGATGTTGGGCAAACTTCTGCAGCGCTATCCCGACCTCGACATCAAGCAGGACTGGCCGCGGCTGCTCTCTCTGGGTGAACAGCAGCGACTGGCCTTTGCGCGGCTGCTGCTCAATTCGCCCAAGGTCGTGGTGCTGGATGAAGCCACCAGTGCCCTGGATGTCGAGACCGAATCCCGCCTTTATTCCCTGTTACGGGATCGGGAGGTGGCGTTCATCAGCGTGGGCCACCGGCCAACCCTGAAGGACTTCCATGACACTGTTCTGGAGCTCAGCGGTGATCACGACTGGCGGCTGATCCCGGCGACCAGCTATGACTTCGGGCGTTCTTGAACCGGCCGGATGACCTCCACCAGCGAGACCCCTGACACCACGTCCGTTCCGGAGACGTCCGCCACCACCAACGATGTGCCTGCTTTCGGCTGGAGTGGCTATGCCGAGCGGGTGAATGGACGCTTCGCCATGGTGGGCTTTGTGGCGGTGCTGCTGATCGAGGTGCTCAGCGGCGACACCTTTCTGCACTGGGCAGGGCTGCTGCCCTAATCAGGGCAGGCGGATCAGATCCACATCCCAGCGTCCGTTGCGGCTCACCTGCACCGCCAGCCGCCGGCCCGAGCCATCCAGGCTGACGCTGCGGGGTACACCCGGTGGGTCCAGGGGCAGCCGTTGCGTCGCCCCGACCTTGAGCAGGTAGAGCACCAGTTCCGTGCGGTCCTCCCGTTGTTGGACCACGGCCAGGCGTTGTCCATCGGCACTGACGCTGACGCTGATCGGTTGGGCATCAGCACGGTTGAGGCCCGGCAACGGGACGGGGCTGCGGCTGCGCAGGTCGATCAGTTCGACCCGCTCCCGCCCATTGCGTTGGCCCAGGCTGGCCAGCCAGCGTCCCCCCAGGGAGGGACCCCGCCGGCTGTTCACGGATTGACGCAGTAGGCCGTTGAGGTCGGGCCGGGGAGTGGGCCTGGGGCTGCTGCACCCGCTCACCAACACCAGGCTGAAAAGCAGAGCGACGCGGATCATGGCTCTGACGACAGCGCCGGAGTGGAGAGGCTCTGTCCCGGAGGACGGTCCGGCTCGAGCAGATCACTCAGATCCAGCAGTTCCACGCGCCACCTCCCCTGATCCGTCACCTGCAGTGCGATCTGCTGGGCATCCGGCGCCAGACTGAGCTGCACCGGGTCTCTCCCCCCCGGCAGCGGCAGGGGATGCATGCGTCCGTTCAGGCGGTCGGTCACCACCGCGAGTCGGCGGCGCCCCCGCTGTGTGATCGCTGCCAGGTAACGGCCGTTCCAGCTCAGGGAGGGCGAGCTGTGGGGCTGATGTCGGCTCAGCTGGGGAACGGAGACAACCGATCCGTCGCTCAGGCGGCGCAGCTGCACCGTGGGTCGGCCGCCGCGATCGCTGACGACCGCCAGCCACTCACCACTGCCACTCAGGGCTGGGGCCTCCTGACTGGTGGCGAGCAAGCCACCACCGGCCCGTTCACTACGACCGTTGCAGCCCGTCAGCGCCAGGCTGGCGAGCAGGATCAGCAGCAGACGAGGCAACTCGCTCAGTCGTCGAAGCGGGAGCTGTTGTCCCGTGGTCTGCCGGACGAAGGCCGTGAGCTGCGGGGGGGTTGGCGGTTGCTGCTGGGCCGGTTCGACGCCAGGGGCGGCTCAGGGGATCGCCTGGAGTCGCTCGCGGCGTTCGGGTTGGCGCTGGGGCGTCCCCGGTTCGGGGCCGAACTGCTCGGCGCTGAACTGCGGCTGGGGGCAAAGGCGGCATCCTCGGCTCCTGAAGGAGCGCGTTCGCCGGAAGGACGCTCAGGCCGCCCCATGGGACGGCTGCCACGGCGTTGTTCCTCTCGATCCGTCCGTCTGGAGCCAAAGTCGGGACGTCGCTCATCCCGGGCTTCGCCGGCACGGAAGCGAGCCATGCGGCGGGAGCGCTCGTCGTTTTGGTCCCAGCCGGAATCGCCTTGATCACGGTCTGCGGAGCGACGGCTGGCGGCTTCCTCAGGAATGGCGGCACGGCTGGCGCGGCGCGGCCTGTAGAACTCCTCTTCAGGACGTTCTTCGGCGTCATCGTTACGGCCTGAGAAGCGCCGCCGCACCGGCTGGGGCTCATCAAAACGGTCGTAACCGCCCTCATCCCAGCCGCCCCGTAGGCCCCCAGGGCTTCCGCCCCGGGCCGGTGCTGGTTCGTCATCGAAATAGGCGGAACGCCGGGCCTGCTCCGTGGCCACGCCACGCAGTCGCACGCTTTCGTAGGCGAAGAAAACGGTGGTTCCCGCCAACAGGAACTGGCCGAACTGAAGAATCGGGTCGAGGCGCCATCCCTGGAAGAACAGGATGCCGCCGCATAGCAGCCCGATGGCTGCAAAGAACACGTCGTAGTCCCGCGCCAGGGCGGGCTTGAACGACCGCATGAAATAGAGCAGAGCGCCGCCGACGGCCAAAACGATGCCGACGATGCTGGCCCAATTGAGACTGGCGTTAACCAAAGCTCTGCTCCCGCTTAGGAGTCAGTCTACGAGGGGCGCCAGGGGCGGATCAGAGCTTGCGGTCGACCTGGTCGGTCTGGCTCAGCAGGAACAGGGCGATGGAGGCAGGAATCACGACGATCACACCTCCCCAAAGGAGGCTGCTCAGGAAGTTGGAGAGGGAGGGGGTCATGGGGTTGCTGCCGTCTGCTTCAAAGCCGCGCCGATCTTAAGAAGCGATGCCGTCTTTCTACGATGAGGGGACGATTTGCTTTGAGCTTTGTGACGCCGCTGCTGCTGCAGGCCCTGCCAGTCCTCCATTTGCTTCTGGGCTTGCTGCTAGCGGCCTGGACCCTGGCGTTTCTGCTGCGCATCGTGCTCACCTGGTACCCCCAGGTCGATCTGAGCAAGGGCGCCTGGCCCCTGGTGGCATGGCCAACGGAACCTGTGCTCTCGGTGAGCCGCCGCGTGATCGCACCGATCGGTGGAGTCGACGTCACCCCAGTGATCTGGGTGGGCTTGATCAGCCTCGTGCGTGAGTTGCTGGTTGGCCAGCAGGGGCTGCTTTCTCAAATCCTGATGCACGCCCAGGCAGTGGCCTGAGCTCAGGGGAGCATCTCCTGCTCAACGAATTTGGTGTGCACGTCGCCGTTGATGAACTCCGGCCGATCCAGCATCTCCAGATGGAATTCCACCGTGGTTGGAATCCCGGTGACGGCACATTCATTCAGGGCCCGCTTCATCCGGGTCATGGCGTGGTCGCGGTCCTTGCCCCACACGATCAGTTTGCCGATCAGCGAGTCGTAAAAGGGCGGGATGTCGTAGCCCGTGTAGACGTGGCTGTCGACGCGCACACCAGGTCCGCCGGGGGGCAGCCATCCGGTGATGCGTCCGGGTGCGGGACGGAAGTTGTGCCGGGCATCCTCAGCGTTGATCCGGCATTCGATCGCATGGCCGGTGAGCTGGATATCTTCCTGGCGCACGCTGATGGGTTCGCCACCGGCGATGCGCAACTGCTCAGCGATCAGATCCACACCCGTCACCATCTCAGTCACCGGATGCTCCACCTGGATCCGGGTGTTCATCTCCATGAAGTAGAAGCCGCCGCTGCGATCCAGCAGGAATTCCACCGTTCCGGCGCCCTCGTAATTGATGCTTCGGGCGGCAGCAACGGCGGCTTCGCCCATGCGGCGGCGCAGGTCGGGATCCAGGGCCGGGCTGGGGGCCTCCTCCAGCAGTTTCTGGTGACGGCGCTGAATCGAGCAGTCCCGTTCACCCAGGTGAACCACGTTGCCGTGGCGGTCGGCCAGCACCTGCACTTCCACGTGGCGGGGCCGATCGATGAATTTCTCCATGTAGAGGCCGGGGTTGCCGAAGGCGGCTTCCGCTTCCCCCTGGGCCGCTTTGTACAGGCTCTCCAGCTGGCTGGCGTTCGGTACGAGGCGCATTCCGCGACCACCACCGCCAGCGGTGGCTTTGATCATCACGGGATAGCCCATTTCCTCGGCCAGGGCGGCCGCCTGGCTGGTGCTGCTGAGCAGACCCTCGCTGCCGGGCACCGTGGGAACACCCACCGATTGCATGGTCGATTTGGCGGTCGACTTGTCCCCCATCGAGCGAATCGCGTGGGGGGACGGCCCAACGAAGGTGAGGCCGTGATCACGGCACATCTCGGCGAACTTGTCGTTCTCCGCCAGGAAGCCGTAGCCGGGGTGGATGGCGTCAGCACCGCGGGAAGTGGCGGCCGCCAGGATGTTGGGAATGTTGAGGTAGCTCTTGCTGCTCAGGGCTTCGCCCACGCAGACCGCTTCATCGGCGAGCTGCACGTGCAGAGCGTCCTTATCAACGGAGCTGTACACCGCCACGGTGGCGATGCCGAGCTCGCGGCAGCTTCGAATGATCCGGAGGGCAATCTCGCCGCGGTTGGCGATCAGCACTTTGCCGATGGGCATCCCGCACCATGTTCAGGCCTGACGCCGGATCGTATCAGCGCCGACCGAAGTTGCCGAGGAGCGAAGACCCCGCCCGGTATGATCTGACCTCGACAGCACCCGAGCGGTGAAGTCGACCACGCGGATGTGGTGGAATTGGTAGACACGCACGTTTGAGGGGCGTGTGGCTTCGGCCTTGCGAGTTCAAGTCTCGCCATCCGCATTTTTCTCTTTGGCCCGTCCCCGCGCAGCTGAACCAGGACCGGCGGTTCTTCTCGTTTCGAACGGTCCCGGTGAACTGACCACCTGGGTTCGACCTCTGGCCGAACGGCTGCACGCCAGCCTTCGCCTGCGTCCCCGGTCTCAGAGCGCGCCAGCTTCGTTGCATTTGGTGTTGGTGCCCTGCCCCAATGCCACGGGCCAAGAGCGTGCGGCCGCGGAGCCCTGGGGTTTGTTCGAGCGCATCGTGCCGGCAGGCCGCTTCTGGTCGCTGCTGCTGCGTCCCCAGCGCTACGGCCCATTGCCGCAGAAGGGTGTGGTGGTGTTCCTGGGCGGTGATCAGTTCTGGACTGTTCTGCTTTCGGCTCGTCTCGGCTACCGCCACATCACCTATGCCGAGTGGGTGGCGCGTTGGCCGGGCTGGAACGATCGGATTGCGGCGATGTCGGACGCGGTGCGGCGTCAGCTGCCTGTTCGTTACCAGCCTCGGTGCCGCGTGGTCGGTGATCTGATGGCGGATCTGTCGTCCTTCGCTCGTCGCGAGGAGCCTCTCCCCGAGGGTCAGTGGGTGGCCCTGTTGCCGGGATCGAAGCCGGCCAAGTTGAGCGTCGGCATGCCGTTTCTGCTCGATACCGCCGATCGTTTGGCCCGATTGCAACCCGGATGCCGTTTTTTGCTGCCGCTGGCTCCCACCACCAGCGTTGATGAACTGCTGCGTTTCGCCGGCGCATCCAACCCGATTGCTGCCCGCTATGGCGCCTCCGTTGCATCTGCGGAGCAAGGGGAGTTGGGGACGGAGTTGGTGACGGGTGCGGGCACACGGATTCGTCTGCTGGAGCAGCATCCGGCCCATGGCCCCCTGAGCCAGTGCGCCCTGGCCCTGACCACGGTCGGCGCCAACACGGCTGAACTCGGCGCCCTTGCGGTGCCGATGATCGTGATTGTTCCCACCCAGCACCTGGAGGTGATGCAGGCTTGGGACGGCGGGCTGGGGCTGCTGGCGCGTATGCCGGGTCTGCGGCGTCTGATCGGGGTTCTATTGACCCTCTGGCGTTTGCGCAACAACGGGTTTATGGCCTGGCCCAACATCAGTGCAGGCCGTGCTGTGGTGCCGGAGCGGGTGGGGGCGATCACCCCGGAGGAGATTGCGAAGGAGGCCTGCGATTGGCTGAACGCCCCCGAGCGGCTTGAGGGCCAGCGCCAGGACCTCCAGGCGTTGCGGGGAGAACCCGGGGCGGTGGCCGCATTGGCCGCCGAGGTGAGGGGTTTGCTTCCCCGAGAGCTCAACGCTTCCTAGTCTGCGCCCCACTCTGGTTCCGACGACCATGTCCCCGTCCAATCCGGTCGAACGCAGCGCCGAGGAGTGGAAGCAATCCCTGACGCCGGAGCAGTTCCAGGTGGCTCGCTGCGGCGGTACCGAGCGGGCGTTCACCGGGGCTTACTGGAACAACAAGGCCACGGGGATGTACCACTGCGTCTGCTGTGGTGCGCCGCTGTTCAGCTCTGAGACCAAGTTCGATTCAGGCACGGGTTGGCCCAGCTTCTGGGACGGTGTGAGTGCCGAGGCGATCACCACCAAAGAGGATCTGACCCACGGGATGGTGCGCACCGAAATCAACTGCGCTCAATGTGATGCCCACCTCGGACACGTCTTCCCGGATGGTCCCGCCCCCACGGGCCAGCGTTACTGCGTCAACAGCGCATCGTTGAACTTCAAAGCGTCCTGAACACCGTTCAGCGCCTTAGGCCCGATCACCAGGGATCATCGAGATCCTGGCTCCGGCGCTGGGGCGCTGCATCCTCCATCGGTTCCACATCCAGGGGTTCACCCGACTGCTGAACCGCGCGACGGGAGGCAGGCATGGCACGCCGCGGAGGCTGTTCCTCGTAGGCAGGCTGCTGATCGAAGGGTGCGGGCTCGTTGTAGGTCTGTGCTCGCTCAGCCCGCTGCTCGTCGTAGCGGGCAGGTTCGGCGTAGCGCTGCTCGTCGTACCTCTGGGGCTCATCGAGGTAACGGCGTTGCTGCATGGACTCCTGCCGCCGGTCCTCCAGCTCCACATATTCCAGTTCTGCATCAGCCTCAAACCGCTCGGCTTCTGAAGCCTGGAGACGCCGTTGCTCCTGCTCCTGGGGTTGTCCGGAGGTGAGCTGATTTTCCACGGGCACCAGGTTGACCCGGTAGCGCTCCCGCTCCTGCTCTTCCCAGCTGGGGCCACCGACTCCCAGTTTTTCCAGAACGCCGCTGTTCAGCTGTTTGAGCTTGTCTTCGGCTCCCTCGTAAACAATGATCCGGTCCGGGCCGCTGCTGACGATCTCCTCCACCGGCATTTCCCAGGTGCTCAGCACCCCTTCCCCCAGCAGGGGCACGCCAAGGGCGCCCATCACCAGGGTGGTGAGCTCGCCGGTCTCGATGTCGAAGGCAAAGCCGAGCACCCGCCCCAGCTGTTCACCGGACTCGGTGATCACCTGGCAGTTGATCACCCGGCTGTAGCGCTCAGGGTTGAAGTTTTCGCTGAGGGAGTCGGCCGAATCCACCAGGATCACGTCGCCCACCTGACGGATCCGGTCCAGCGGCATCCAGCGCGGCAGGCCGGGCAGGAAACGGGTCAGGGGGTTGTCCCGCAGCCCCACAGCCACCACTTCACGGCGGTCGATATCGACGATCACTTCACCCACCACCCCAAGACGGCGGCCGGTATCACGGGTGATCACCTGGGTGCCCATCAGTTCGGAGCGCAACCAGAGGCGATCGCTGGGTACGCCAGTGGTGATGGCGTCGTTTGGGGTAGGGGTCGGGGTCAAGCGCGGGCCCTCGGCCATGGACATTCAGACCATTGTGGCGCAGGGGTTCCGCCTGTCACGTTCAGATTGCACAGCGAAAACTCCGATCGTTCAGGCGGCATCCGGTAAACCCACCACCTGGGTGTGGGCGCCGCGGGCCTGGGTCACCCCGATCGTGCGCTGGGCTGCGCCGATCATCGGGCGGCGGTGGCTGACCACCATGAATTGGGCTGCCTCGGCCTGACGGGCGATCAGAGCCGCCAGGCGCTCCACATTGACGCCGTCGAGGAAGCTATCCACCTCGTCGAGGGCATAGAACGGCGACGGCCTGAAGCGCTGCAGGGCGAACAGGAAGCTCAAGGCGGTGAGTGATTTCTCTCCCCCCGACATCGAGGCCAGGCGCCGCACGGTTTTGCCCTTGGGATGGGCCACCAGGGTGAGGCCACCTTCCAACGGCTCCTCCGGGTTCTCCAGTTGCAGGTGGCCATCACCATCGGAGAGCGAGGCAAAGATCTCGCGGAAATGGCCATCCACGGCGGTGAAGGCTTCCATGAAGGCGTCCTGGCGCAGGGTGGCCACGGTTTCGATCCGCAGCAGCAGTTCCTCCCGCTCGCTGTTGAGCACGTCGAGCCGTTCGTTGAGTTCGTTGAGCCGCTCTTCGAGGGCCTCGAGTTCCTCCAGCGCCAGCATGTTCACGGGCTCCAGCGCTTCCATGCGTTGCTGGATGGCCTGCAGATCGGTCTGCAAGGCTTCCAAGCCCGCCAGCCGCAGGGCTTCCGGGATCTCCGGCCTCGGGTCCGGCAGGGCCTGTTCCATCTCCTGCAGGCGCACCGCACCGCTGCGCTGTTCTTCGATCAATCCTTCGCGGTCTTCCTTGAGCCGCTCCAGATTCCATTCGGCCTGCTGCAGTGCCTGACGCTGGCGGCCTACCTCGGCTTCCGCGGCGTCCCGTGCCCGGCGCTGGCTGCCGAAGCGCTCCTGCAGGTCGGTCTGCTGCTGCTCGAGCTCTTTGCGCTTCTCCTGGAGGTCGCTCTGCTGCTGGCGCCAGGCCCCATGGGCACTGGCGAGGGCCTTCACCGCCTCCTGCAAGCGCGTTTCTTCGGCGGCCAGAGCCTTTTCTTGATCCCCCAGGCGTTCGATCGCCAGCTGCCGCTCGCGGCGGGCATTCAGCAGCTGGTCGCGCTCGCGGCGGGCCGTCTCCAGCCGTTGATCGGCGGCTTCCTGTTCCGTCTGAAGTTGGGCCCAGGCGGCGGCATCGTCGTTGTTGCCGCTGTTGCGCTCCGCCTCATCCAAGGCCTGGAGTTCCGCGGTGAGTGGGGTGAGTGCAGTGCTGATGGCTTCGAGCCGCTGCTGTTGCTCGGTCTGGTCCTGGTGCAATTTGCTGAGCCGTTCGGCCCGCTGGCGGCTGCGCTCGAGCAGGGGGCCGTGGTTGCGCCGGGCGGCATTGCGCTCGGCGATCAAGGCCGCCTGTTGCTTTTCCAGTTCGCGCAGCTGGGGTTTCTGCTGTTCGATCAGTTGGGCCAGCTTCGACTCTTCCCGCCGGCAGGCCACCAGGGATTCCCCCAGTTCCAGCAGGCGCCGCCGCAGGGGTTCAGCTTCGTCCTGATCGCTGCTGCGGCCGAAGCTGAGGCTGCTGCTGCGCTGGGAGAGGCTTCCGCCGGTCATGGCGCCGCTCTTCTCCAGCAGCTCCCCATCCAGTGTCACCGCCCTGGAGCGGCCCAGTTGTTGACGGGCGCTGGCCAGGTCGGAGAACACCAGGGTGTCGCCGAAGACGTAAGCAAACACCTGGTCATAGACCGGTTCGAAGCGCACCAGTTCCACGGCCCGGCCGATCAGGCCGGAACCGCTGTCCCTACCGGGGCGTGCACCCCGGGCAAAGGCGGCTGAAGAGCCCCCGCCTCCAGGCGCGCGGATCTTGTTCAGTGGCAGGAAGGTTAGCCGGCCAGCACGGCGGCTCTTGAGCAGTTCGATGGCGCGGGCGGCGATGCGGTCGTCGTCGACCACCACCTGGCCGAGACGGGCCCCCGCGGCCACTTCCAGGGCGAGGCGATGGCGATCTTCCACCTCTCCCAGCTGGGCCACAGGGCCGTGGATGCCATCGAGGCCGGCCTCCAGCAGCAGGCGCAGGGCTCCGGTGCCGCGGCTTTCCTGAAGGGCATCCCGCCGGCTCTCCAGCCGAGCGATCTCCCGTTCCAAGCGGGTCTGCTCTTGCTCCAGCCGGCTGCGGGTGCGCTGTTGGATGGCCAGTGATTCGGCGGTCTGCTGGAGCTCCTGCTTGCCGTCGGCAATGGCTTGCAGCAGGGTTTGCCAGGTCTCCTCCAGGGTTGCGAGCTGTTGCTGCACGGCGTCGCCGTCGGCGCCGTCCTGGTGCTGCTCCTGGGTGAGCTCTTCCAGCCGTTCCCGTTCCTGGCGCAGCCGTTCCTGCAACTGCTGCTGCTCCTCCAGTAGGGGAGCGACGCTGCTTTGCAACTCCTGCCGGCGACCGCTGCGGCGCTTCTGTTCCTCCACCCAGGCGCCGGAGCGGCCCACCACATCCGCCAGCCGGCGGCGGGACATTTCCACCGCGGCTTCAGCGGCCCTGCAGTTGTCTTCGGCGGCGCTGAGAGCGTCCTGATGGGGATCGCGTTCCAGTTCCCGTGATTGCAGCTGCCACTGCTGACGACGGGTGGAGAGGTCCTGGCGCTGCGCCTGCAGTTTCTGGCCTTCGTCCTGGTGGAGGCTGGCCTGGCGCTCCAGTTCACGGCTGCTGGTGTCGAGGCCAGCCAGTTCCGCCTGAACCGCCAGCAGCTGGTCTTCCCCAAGGGCCTTCACCTGCTCCTGGAGCAAGTCCAGTTCGGCCACGGCCTTGTTCAGCTGCTCCCGGCCGCTGGCAATGGCCGAGGCGTCCCTCTGTTCCTGGGCTTCCAGCGCCTGTTGGCGCGTGGCCAAATCCTTGAGGGCCTGCTGGGCGGCTTCGTAGGCCAGCACCATTTCTTGGCGGCGCCCCAGTTGCAGCCGTTCCCGCAAGTCCTGGTATTGCCGGGCCTTGGCGCAGTCCTTCTCCAACCGTTGGCGGCTGGCCAGCAGTTCCTGCTCAATGATCCGGCAGCGCTCCTGGCGCTCCTGCACGTCATCGAGCTTGCGGCGGGTCTGTTCGATCCGGGTGTCGAACAGGGCAACACCGGCCAGTTCATCGATCAGGCCGCGGCGGTCGCGGTTGCTCATCGAGACGATGCGGGTGACGTCCCCCTGCATCACCACGTTGCTGCCCTCGGGATCAATCCGAAGGCGGCGCAGCTGGGTTTGCAGCTGCTGCAGGTTGCAGGGCACCCCGTCGGCGCTGTAGCTGGAGCTGTAGGAACCCCCCGGCATCACCCGCAGTTTGCGGGTCACCGTCCATTCCGTTTGTCCCGGTTGAATCCAGGGCCCCTCCGCTGGTGCCTCCAGGCCTTCCTCGGCGGCATCGGGTGTCCAGTCGCTCAGGTCAAAGCGGACGCTGACGGTTGTTTCAGCGGCCTTGCCGGCCTTGAGCATGCCGCTGTTGACCAGGTCCGGCAGGCGGTCAGCCCGCATGCCACGACTGGTGGCCAAGCCCAGGCAGAACAGAACTCCATCAAGGATGTTGCTTTTGCCGGAGCCATTGGGTCCGGTGACGACGGTGAATCCCTCTTCAAGAGGGATGGTCATCGCTCCGCCGAACGACTTGAAGTGGGTCAGCCCAACCTGATTGATATGAACCAACAGGATCTAGGGCTGTGAGCATGTCGAAATTAGCGGAACCCACGAAAAGCTCAAGGGTTCGACAAGGAGCAGTGCCCGGAATTGATGCGCAGGCAGCCGTGGAGGTCGCCCTCGAGCTGCAGGGTGACGTCTGCATCCGTGGCGTTGGGGAGCACTCCGCTGTAGCTGCCGGCATGGATGCGTTCGGCCCAGCCCCGATTGCCCGAAACGGCAGCACTGCGGGGTTCCAGCCAGACCTTTCGATGGGCAGGCAGGGGAACCGCTGGTTGGGCTGCTGCGTTGAGCTGCGGCACTGTGGCCAGTCGCCAAGATCGGCAGCTGTCCCCGTCCTCCAGCAGCAGATCGATGTGGCATCTGCTGGGGTCGTCCGGTGCTCCGGTGTGACGCAGGAGGGCGTATCGCGGCAAAGACTTTCCCTCAGCCTTCAGTCTCCCTACCCTTCTAAAGCGTCCTGCCAACGGTCTTCATGGCCTCGCCATCGCCGCAGTTCAACGGCAGATTCGAGCACCACTTCCGTGAGCGCTTTGAAAGCCTGCTGCCGACGATCCAGGAGCGCTGGCCGGATCTTGCTGAGCACACCCTTGAAGCCACACGGGGGAGTGTGGATGAGTTGGTTCGTTTGATTGAACAGAACACAGGCCTGACGCCCCAAGGGGTTCGGGAGCAACTGGAAGAGCTTCTCCACAGCGCCGGTGATCGCAGCCGCGACTGGGCCGACAGCCTGGATCCCCTCGAAGAGCAACTGGAACAGTTGCTGGATGAGTTGAACAGCACCCTGCGGCCGAAGATCGAGGCGCCTGTGCGTCAGCGACCACTGCTGGCTGTGGGTGTTGCCCTTGGTGTTGGGTTGCTGCTGGGCAGCATGCTTCGCGGGGGGCGGCGTTCCTGATGGCCGATCAGAACTCTCCCCGCGGATTTGGAGCGGCAGCTCGGGTGACAGCACTGGCGGCGTCAGTGATGGATCTGCACGTGCGGATTGCCCTGCAGGAAGTGGATCGGGAAAAACGCCGACTGATCAGCGGTGGCCTGTTCCTCGCCATTGGAGGCACGGCCATGTTCCTGGCCTTGCTGGCGGGCGAAGCGTCGTTGCTGCTTTGGATTCAGGCCAAGTGGGATCTGGATTGGATCCGCGCACTGTTGAGCCTTGCGGTGGCCAACCTGGTGCTGGCGGGCATCAGCTTGCGCATTGGCGGCCAAGTGCTGAAGGGCCCGTTCCTGCCTCAGACGTTGGAGGGACTGATGAAAACGGTGCGGGCAGTGATGGGACGGGTGTGATCAGCGGATGTCGTAGTGCAGCCAGCGGCAGTCAATGCCGCCGTTGCTCACGGGAATCCGTTGCTCGGCCTTCAGACGCAGGGCTCCCGTCAGGTTGCGATTTCCACTGAGCAACCAGAGCTTCCAACCCTTGGCCTGGCCTTTGGCGTAGTTGCCAAGCTCTCGATACAACGCCTCCAGCTCCGCTTCATCACCGATCCGTTGGCCGTAAGGGGGATTGCACACCAACACCCCCGGCCCCTCCGGGAGGGGTTGATCGCTGAAAGTGCCCGTGCAGATGCGGATGACTCCACTCAGCCCAGCGGCTTCCACATTGGCCAGGGCCTGATCGGCAATGGCGGGATCCGCTTCAATCCCCAGGAGCGGCGGCAGGGTGAGGTCCCCCCTGCGCCGTTGCCGGGCGCGATCAGCTTCTCTGTCCCAGAGCTCCGGCTGGAAATCGGCCCAGCCCTCGAGGGCAAAGTTGCGCTCCAACCCCGGGGCCTGCTGCAAGGCGGCCAGGGCCGCTTCGATCAGGAGCACTCCGGATCCACAACACGGATCAACAAGGGGTTGGCTTCCATCCCAGCCCGTGAGGCGGATCAGTCCAGCGGCCAGATTTTCTTTCAGCGGTGCTGCTCCCATGGCGGCCCTGTAGCCACGACGGTGCAGGCTGCCCCCACTGCCATCGAGACTCAGCTGGGCTTCTCCGCGGCTGAGGTGCAGGTGTAATGAGAGATCGGGGTCGTCCAGATCAATCGAGGATCGCTCACCCCAGAGATCCCTTTGTGCGTCAACAAGGGCGTTTTTCACCTGCAACGCCGTGAAATGGCTGTGGTTCAGTCCTGGTGCTGTTCCAGTCACATCCACCCGGAAGGTCATTGAGGGATGCAGCCAGCGCTCCCAGTCGAGCGCTTCGCGGATGCCGTCATAGAGGTCGTCCCGGCCCTGGCAGGGGAAGCGCGCCACCTGGCGCAGCAGCCGGAAGGGCAGTCGAGCCTGCAGGTGCAGCCGGTAGAGGCAGGCCATGTCTGCCTGGAAGCTGACGGCACGCCTGCCGGGCCTCACGGCATGGGCTCCAAGGGTGCTGAGTTCGTCGCCAGCGGCTGCTTCCAGGCCTTGTGGCACGACTGCCACGGCGGATAGCCGGTTTGTTCGACCCAAGGGCGTTGTGCTCCAGGTCACCACTCCTGTCAGAATGACAGGGTCCGGCTTCGTCGGACTAGGTGATCCACACCAGTGTTTCGGACAGCGGTTCGATTCCGCTCAGCTCCATTCCCCCTCACGGGGCTGCAATGGTTTCGACGGGGCATGAGGAGGGTGACTGAAGCCTGCTCGGTGAGAGCAAACCCGTAACTGCGAACAACATCGTTCGTTTCTCCCGTCAAGCAGCCCCTGTTGCTGCCTGACCCATTAAGGGAGATGGGGTGAAGTCAGCCTTATCACCCAAATGACTCATGGGGGCTGGAAGGCCCCCTCAAACATTCCAGGACAAGCGATCTCAGGGATCAGCTGTTTGCGGATAAGACGGTCTGCGGATAAATCTGCGGATAACTTGCGCTGCCTGCTCGTGAGCGCCGGAAGTGGGCTGCGGAGGCTGTAATTGCCTGATGCTGCCGAAAGTTATACAGAGCTATATCAGATATGCGCATGCTTGAGCATGCTTAAGACCTCGTTATCTTTGCTGGCTAAATAAGATCGAATTTCAGGAATTGAGCATTGACGTGGAGATGCCAAGGCTATATTTTGCTCATTAATCGACGTACCGGATCAAAAGGTCCTTTCCCAGCCCAAAAACCTCCTCGCTTGTCTATCTCTACACAGATAAGTGTTCCGACGGATAAGTCCGTTGGCTTCATCAATGGCTGGCAAACACCTACCGGCGACTGATTAGTCCAACCGAATCAGCACTATCTGTGGAAACTCCCACCCACTCCTGGGTGCCGTCGCCTGTCATGGCGGAAATTCTCGGCATCCATCGTCAAACACTGCTGCGACTGCGCAGAAGCAGCTTTTCTCCATTCGTAGAAGGCCGTGATTTTCGTTGGTCCGGGATGACCACGAACTCAAATCTTCAGTGGCATGTCGCCACCACTGAGAGCACTTTCACTAATGCCCGCCGCATGCCCGCCGCTGAGCTGGAAACCTTCGGTGCGGTCGCTCGCTGACAAAAAAGACCCCCGCGGTTGCAGCCGCGAGAGCCCCAAAAGAAAAAACCTGACCTTCAATCTAATGCGGACCAACCAAGCATCTCCCAGCCCAGAGCTGAAAGCCGCTCGTGTCAAAAGTCATGACTGGCAAATGTCCCAGGCGCTGCAGATGTGCGTTGCCTTCGAGTGGGACCTGACGAGAACCATCGATGAGCACTTCTCAGGAGTCAGCCCTCAGCGGCAGGCGATTTTCAAAGACCTGATCCGTCGCTTCGCGCAAGTCAGAAAAGAGGCGCTTGCCCTCAGAAAAGAGATCGATTCGGAACTGAAGGGCCGGTCCATCGATTCCAGTGAGGAGCTGTTCTGAGTGAAGACTCCCAAACCTCAGCTCCAGCGCCTCCAGACGCTCATTGACAAGGGCTGTTGTCTGCTGCCTTGCGGCGCAAACAAAAACCCCCTGATCAAGTCCTGGCCCTCTTCGGAGGGCCTTTCCCTCACTGATTTGTGCAACTACCCCGGTGTGAAGGCTGTTGGCCTTCGCACTGGTCCAGAAGATGGCCGCATCGTTTCCATCGACATTGATGGCGGAACCGCTGTCGACAAGGTCTGCGAATACGGCCTCGACCCGTTCAAGGGGACGTTCATTGTTGGCCGTCTCGGTGACACCAACCGGCTGAAGCTTCAGTTCCAGCTCACTCCTGAGCAGGCTGCTGAAATCGGGCCCTTCCAAGGGAAGACACACACCAAGCCCGCAGCCGATGGCGCCAAAGGCGAAGCCGTTGAAGTGTTCGCCACACGTCGAAGGCAAGTGATCGTTGGTGGCCGCCACCCATCAGGCGAGAACTACATCTGGTTCGAAGGTTGTGGTCCTGAAGCTCTTGCCGCACCAGACGCGCAGTGGTGGGAGTTCATCAAGGAGTGCCACTCAAGGGCACAGCAACCGCCACAGCGACAACATCGCTCAGGCCCGGGCCTGAAGAGCAACACGCGTAGCGCAAACCCTTGCCCGGTCTGCGGTCGGCATGACGGCCCTGGTGGTTCAAACCTCTGGTGTGAACACAGCAAATCCGGGCTGTTGTTCTGCATGCCTGGCACGACGTTCTCGGCTCCAGCAGGACTCCGCATCGGCGATGTGGTCAACGGCTGGGCACTGAAAAAAATCACGCCAACCCCAGACGGACCGGTGCACGTCTTCGGCGAACACGACCCCGAAAAATTGAAGAGGCAGAACGATGCACAAGCTCGTTAGTCAGGTCGCATCGGGGTGGTTTTACCCCGACAAAGGCCCTCCGCAGCGCAGTGCCTGCGCTGCGGGCGACATCACATCACTCATCTACGCAGCCCCCTACGAGCTGCGCTTCAACGAACTGTCGATGGAGGTCCAGCTCGATGGTGAGCACGTCACCTCCGAATGGATGGAGACGGCGTACGTCGAGTTCCAAGAACGGGGATGGAAGGCCAAGAAAAACGACGCCTACGACGCGATCCTTCAGGTGGCGAAACAGAGTCGCTTCCATCCAATCGAACAGTACTTAAGGCGGATTGAGCAGGACAAATCCATTCAGATGGTGGACTTGTCGACATTTGCTCGGGACTACTTCGGGGTTTCCGGCGAGCTGGCGAACGAGATGTTCCTCGCCTTCCTCAGAGGCGCCGTCTGGCGTGTCCTCAACCCTGGGTGTCAGTTCGATGCAGTCCTGACTCTTAAAGGGCCTCAGGGCATTCGCAAGACCAGCGCACTGAGGGCTCTGGTGCCTGATCCGGAGTGGTTCAGCTCAAGCAGTCATGACCAGCTCAAGGATCAAACCATTGCCCTTCACAGAGTGCTGATCACTGAGCTGGGTGAGCTTGAGCATCACACCGGCAAACGTTCAGCCGGTGCGCTCAAGAACCTCATCACCAACCCTCGCGACTTGCAGCGGGTGCCATATGGCCGGGCCTATCAATTCATGCCCAGGCGGTCAGTGTTGGCGGCCAGCGTCAACGGCGACGACTTCCTTCGAGACACCACCGGTAACCGCCGTTTCTGGGTTGTGGATCTGCCCCAGAAGCAGCATGTCGACGTGATCGACACCGATCGCATCGAACGTGATCGAGACCGCATCTGGAAGGCTGCAATCGCCCAATACCGTGCAGGCATGCAGCCGATGCTCAGTTCCGCTCATCAAGGTCAGAGCGACAAGCAGAACGAAGGCTTCACCATCGAGAACCGTTTCATCAGTGCCGTTGAGATGCGGTGCCTTGAAAAGCTCAAAGCCTCAGCGGGCTTCCCGTTGCAGGTGGCCATCGAAGAGTCGCTGGTCTGCGCTTCTGTCGAACACCTCGAAGACGGTCGGGTTCGTGTCGTTCAGCGGCAGGCCACCAAGGTCGATCAGCAGGACATGGCCGAGTGCTTGAAGTTGCTGGGCTTCGAGCGTGACGACAACCCCACGGGCACAGATCGCACCAGGAAATGGCGCTTCACCGGCACAGACGACACAGAGTCAGCTCAAGGGTCTGTGTCAGCCGAGAAGCCCCGCGTGGCCCACGTTTTGCGCCTCCCCAACACAGACACACAGACAAATAGGGCTGTCTGGGTAACTACTGAGGAAGCCTGAAATGCGACTTCCAGAAAGTGCGAAAAGGTCTGTGCGTATGTGCCGCGAGACAAGCCAATCAACCAACACTCCTTGGAAGGTGTCATCAACACTGACTTCGAGTTCTTGGTGAGGCCCAGCTCTTGGATAAGTCCCTTAGCCAGGCCTGGTGCACAAGTTCCATCGAAGGCTTGCAGACAGATCGACTCGGCGATGTCATTTTTGAGATGTCCCGAACCCTTCGAGCCATCTAGGTGCTCATGAGTCTCCCGAGCATTTATGAAACTTGCCGTCCAAGAGAAGACGTGCTGGAAGGCCGGATCCGCGATGAGGACTTTGCAGCCGACCTGAGCCAGGTGCTGAAGGGCACGGCGCCGGAGCTCTACAAGAATCCGGCCCTTTTCTTCGCGAACACGCATCCAACCAAAGGCCTAAGGGATCTGTTCTTGGCGGTGGTGGACAGGCTCACCAGCTCAGGCAGCCAGCTGGGCAGCATCCTGCGGCTCGACACCAGCTACGGCGGGGGTAAGACCCATGCCTTGATCGGCCTGAACCACATCCTCACGGCGGCCGATCAGATCTCAAACCTTGCGGAGTTCATTGATCCAGCCCGCCTGCCCAGCCAGAAGGTCACGGTGGCGGCCTTCGACGGAGAGAACGCCGACCCGATGAATGGCCGGCGCATGGAGGGCAACGTGCTCGCCTTTACCCCTTGGGGTGAACTTGCTGTCCAGCTGGCAGGCCCAGCGGGCTACGAGCGCATTCGCAATAGCGACCGTCTTGGAGCGGCCCCTCCTGGCGCTGAAACCCTGCGCGAGCTGATCGGTGATCGGCCGGTGCTGATCCTGATCGATGAGCTCTCGATCTACTTGCGCAAAATCAAAGGCCCTGCCGCTGGCCAGGCGGCCGAGCAGCTCACCCCTTTCCTCACTGATCTGATCAAGGCGGTGAACTCCTCTCCTAAAGCGGTGCTGGTGTTCACTCTGGCCCTGGGCAAGGGCGGCCAGGCGGTAGATGCCTATGGAGAGGAAAACCAGCGGATCGATCGGATCTTCTCTGAGCTGAAGTCAGTCACTGGCAGGCAGATCACGGCCCTCACCCCCACAAGCGAAGACGAAACGGTTCAGGTGCTGACACGCCGCCTTTTCGAGTCGATCGATCGCAGCCGGGTGGAGGAGGTGGTGCAGGCCTATCAGGAAATCTGGAGCCGGACCTCTGAGGCCTTGCCACCGGTGGGGCAAAGCGATGATCGCGCTGCCAATTTGCGCAAGGGGTATCCGCTTCACCCGGAGCTGATCGACACCCTGATGCAGAAGACCTCCACCCTGGAGAACTTCCAGCGGGTCCGGGGCATGCTGCGGCTGTTGGCTCAGACCGTTGGCCAGCTCTGGCGTGAACAGCCACCGGGTGTCACGGCTGTCCATCTCCACCACATCGATCCGGGTAATGAGCGGATTCGGCTGGAGCTCTCCACCAAGCTGGGCTTGCAGGCCTTCATCCCGGCGATCCGGGCAGATGTGTCCACCACACAAGACGAGGGAGGCAATGCCCTCTCCCAGCGGCTGGATTCCCAGGAGTTCACAGGGATGGAGCCTTATGGATCGATGGCAGCGCGCACGGTGCTGTTTCACTCCCTGGCCTTCAACGAACCGCTGAAGGGCCTTAGCCGCCTGGAGCTGAACTACAGCCTTTATGCCCCGGCGGTGGATCCGGCTTTTGTTGATAAGGCGGTGCGCCTCCTCCAAGAAGAGTCGGAGTATCTCGACGACAGCGGCACCAGCAAGCTGCGCTTCCTCACCGACGCCAACCTCAACCAAATGGTGAGGAAACGGGAGGGACAATTCGATCTAGAAAGCGTCCGCGAGGAGCTGAACCGGCGCATCGGCACCATCTTCGCCAAGCAACGGCTAGAGCCTGTGCTGTTCCCCTCCAGCCCAGCTGAGATTCCTGACGACACGGATGGGCCATACCTGGCAGTGATCCACTGGGAAGGCCACACCGTGGAACAGGCGAGCATCCAGCTGCCGGAACTGGTGCAGAGGCTTTTCAAGGAGAAGGGTGACAACGCCAATGTGCGCCTGAACCGCAACAACCTGGTGTTCGTCTGTGCCGATGCCCTGCAGGTGGACGACATGCTGCGGAAGGCCCGCACCTACCTGGCGCTGCAGCAGATGCAGCAGGGGGATTTATTCGCGAGCCTCCAGTCACATCAACAGGACCAGGTGAAAGAGCGCTACGGCCAGGCGCAGCAGGGGTTCGCCCTGGCAGTGCAGCAGTGCTACCGGCACGTTTTCTATCCCGAGCGGGGCCAGTGGCCCGAGGTGCCTCTCACCCACGCTGCGATCACCGTCACCAACGCCAGCAGTGAGCCTGGTTTTGGCCAGAAGCAGGTGGAGAGGGCGCTGCGGGAAGCCCGTGAGCTTGTGTTGGCGGATGACGTGCCGCCGGCCCCGAATTACATGGCCGACAAGACACCCCTCAAACGTATGGGTGTGATGAGCACGCGGGATCTGCGCAACGAGTACTACCGCGACCCGGCGCTGCCGATCCTGCTGGGCGATGAGGTGCTCAAGAAGTGCCTGCGCATGGGCCTGGATCAGGGCCTATTCGTTTACAAGGAAGGTGATCGCCTTGAAGGCCAGGGCTTACCACCCGGCTCCATCTCGATCAGTGAAGACGGCAAGGTCTACATGTTGGAGAAGGCGCTGGAGTTAAGCGTCTGGCCGCCGAAAACATCAGCTCCAGCCGCAGATTCAGGTGTGGTTCAAACAACCGCATTTGGCGGTGAAGGCGGAACAACTCCAGTGACTGGAGGCGAAGAGACGGAGACCACTGTTCAGATAGGGCTTGGCTCCACCAGCGGCGGCGATGGGGGATCAGGCATTGCGCCACCCGCAGGGCCTGGGGTGATCGAGCGCAGCGACAACGTGAAGACAGCCCTCACCCAGCTGGCCCAGCAAGTAAGCAGCTCGGGCCAGAGGATCAAGCGCCTCACATGGCGTATGAACAGTGGTGATGGCTTTCTTCCCATGGCCCTGCTTAAAGCCGAGCCTGACGCCACAGTTCGCGTAGAAATGATGGAGGGCGGTTGGAGCAGCGGCGACGGCAGCGCCGAATGGAGCTTCGACTTCAACGGCACCCCCGAGGAGGCAACTCATCTGCGGGGCTTCATCGAGGGCCAATGGCGGCGAGGCGGGGAGAAGTCGCTCGACATCACCTATCAGCTCCAATATGAGACTCCCTTGAGCTGGGATGACGGCGGCGAGGCCTGGATTACGCGCCTTACCCGAGCAGGTCTCAGCGCCCAGACCGCCACGATCCGCCTGGAGCTCACTAACCCATGACGCAGGCGATCGCTTCCGGCCGCCCGGCCTACGAACTGCGCAGCAAGCAGCGCGGCCCCAGCGATCTGGAGCTAGAGGTGTGGCAGGTGCCCAGCACAGCTACTCCGGAGCTCAAGGAGCCCAAGCGTCTCGCTGGTTTGAGTGGACACAAACTCCTCATCGTTGAGGGTTCTGTTCTTCGGAAGTTGAAAGCCGAGAAGGTGAGCCTGGCCAAGCTCAAAAAGGGCGAGAGCCGGCGGGACGCCCTCTCGGAAGACCTCGCGATGGCGATGGGTTTGCTGTTCAAGCTGTTGGCTCCCATGCGCAACGTGACATCCATGGAAACTTGCGCCCGAGGCATTGATGCCATGGCCCGTGAAGAGTCGGCCTATTGGCTGGGCATGGCGATGCATCGCAAGAATCCTCGACGGGTGCTGGCAGCCCTTCGACTCCTTCTCTCTGCGAACTGAGTTCAGAACCATGACCAAACGTTTGATCGAAGAGTGGCTACCGATCGCCGAGCTCGGAGAAGAGAGCATGCGCGAGAGACGCTCGATGACGGCACTCCCACCGATTTACTACCTGCATGTGTGGTGGGCGCGTCGGCCGCTGGTGGCCTCTCGGGCGGCGGTGCTGGCGTCGTTACTACCGGCCGATGCTGATCGGACCATGTTCATGCACATGCTCGGGATCCATGGGGATCCAGTGGCCGCGAAGAAGCGGATCGCCAAGGCCAAGAAGACCGGGGAGGATCTCGGCTTGAATGTTTATGGTTATCCCAGGGCATTCCAGTACTGCCCCAGCGAAAAGGAGGAGTTCTGGCTGCTGGAGGAGACCCAGAAACTCGGCATCGAATACCCCACCGTGTTGGATCCCACTGCTGGCGGTGGGTCCATCCCATTTGAGAGCGTGCGTCTGGGCTGCAAGACCCTCGCCAATGACATCAACCCTGTCGCATGCTTGGTACAGAAAGCCACCTATGAGTGGCCTTCTCAGCACGGTCGGGCGTTGCTCGATGAGTACAACCGCCTGACTAGCCGTTTTCTGGAGCTGGCAGAGCCCCGTTTCCAGTACGTCTACCCGCTTGAGCCATCCGGCACCCAGGTGCTTGGTTACCTCTGGGCCCGCACCATCCATTGCCCCTATTGCGCCGGCAGGGTACCCCTGTCCCCGAACTGGAAGCTGGCTCCTGATGGCACTGGTGTGAAGTTATTGCCTCATCTAGGTAATGGTCCGGGCGACACCAGCCGACATTGCAGCTTCGAGATCGTGGGCAGTGCCAGCGAGCAGAGCGACGGCACGGTGAAGGGCGGTGCTGCTACCTGCCCTTATCCCGACTGCGGCCGCGTGATCGATGGCGATCAGGTGAAGGCTCAGGCCCAGGCCGGCGGCATGGGCGAGCAGCTGTTTGCGGTGGCGTTCAAGCGCAAGTTGCCCACCACGTACACCAAGGCTGGAAAGCCGAAAAAAGACAAGTGGGAACGGGGCTACCGCTCCCCTCGGCTGGAAGACGACAACAGCGGCGCAATCGAAGCCGCTTTGGCTGACAAGCTTCCGGAATGGGATGCGCTGGATCTGGTCCCGAACGAGAAGTTCCCCGAGATCTGCAATGACGACCGCCCCATTCAGTACGGAATGCCCTATTGGCGCAATCTGTTCTCGCCACGCCAGCTGCTCTGCCATGGCACCAGTGTGGAGATCTTCAGGGAGCTGGTGAATGAGGAGTCGGCGAAAGCTGAAGGGCTCAGCGACTTGCAGCGGGCGGCGTTGGCATACGTAGCGCTGGCTCTGAACAAATTAGTGAACAGGAACTCTCGAGGTTCCACTTGGATTTTTCAGCGTGAAGTTGTGGCTCAGTTTTTCCAGCGACATGACTTCTCAACCAAGTGGTCTTATGCCGAGATGCCTCCGTTGATCGTCGGCGATGGCTACGGCTGGGTTTTTGGGCAAGTGGCGAAGTGTTTCGGTGAGCTCACCGACCTCATCGTTCCATCCGACGGGGCTGTCACAAATGCAGGCCCCCTGTTTTCAGCGAGTACAGCTAACGCTCAGCCCAGCTCTACAGCTCCGGTGGTGATCTCCTGCGGCTCTGGTGATTCACTCGCCCATCTCGATGACGGCACGGTGGACGCTGTGGTGATGGACCCGCCTTATTACGACAACGTGATGTACGCGGAGCTGAGCGACTTCTTCTATGTCTGGCTCAAGCGCACCGCTGGCCTGCTCTACCCAGAGCTGTTTATGGCACCGCTCACTGATAAAGACAACGAGGCCGTCGCCAATCCAGCCCTGCACAAGGGCAAGAAGGGTGCCAAGGCTCTGGCAGGACTTGACTACCAGCAGAAGATGGCTGAGATCTTCGCCGAGTGCCGCCGAGTCCTCAAGGATGACGGCGTGATGACCCTGATGTTCACCCACAAGGCCACAGGCGCCTGGGATGCCCTCACCAAGGGCCTGATTGATGCCGGCTTCGCCATCACCGCCTCCTGGCCGATCAATACCGAGGCCGAGGGCTCCCTTCACATCAAGGACAAATCTGCTGCCAACAGCACAATCTTTTTGGTCTGTAGGCCACGCCTTGATCAGAAGCCAGAAGACGGGGTGCAGTACTGGGAAGACCTTGAACCCCGCGTGAAAGCTGCTGTACGCCAGCGGATCGAGCAGTTCCAAGCCAGTGGCATTCGCGGTGTTGACCTTTACCTCTCTTGCTTCGGTCCGGCGCTAGAGGAGTTCTCCCTGCACTGGCCGATCAAGCGTGGCCAGCCCAAACCCATCGAAGAAAAAAGAAAGAAGCGAGGTCGTGCTCAGCTCACCCTCGATGAACTTCTTAAAGAAGACGACCCTTACGCCGTCACACCAGAAGACGCTCTTGATGCTGCTCGCCGCGAGGTGAAGGCCTGGCGGATGGAGAAGCTCACCTCCGGCTCTCGCCGCGCTCAGCTTGATCCGCTCACCGAGTGGTTTGTGCTGGCCTGGGATGCCTTTGAGGCTCCGCAGTTCCCGTTCGATGAAGCTCTACGCCTCGCTCGCGTAGTCGGTCTCGACCTTGATAAAGACGTGGTGGGCGTGTTGGCCGAGAAGAAGACCAGCAACCTGATCCTTTGGGACAGCTCCACCCGTGCCACCAAAGGCAAGCTCGGCTCCCCCGATGGCACCCGCTCCTGGATCGATGCCATCCACCATTGCGCCCACCGCGCCCGCAGCATTGACCTCAACGCTGCCAAGCAGTTGCTCGATGACAACGGCCTGGCCAACAGCGCCGACTTCCTCACAGCTCTGGAGGCCGTGCTGGAGGTACTGCCCCTTTCCGCTCGCTACACCGGCTTCGATCCGGTGAAAGCTGCCGCTCCTGCCGCGTCGGATTTCGAAGCCCTGGAGAACCTGCGCCGGCTTGCGTTGGCGGAGGAGGTTCCGGCACCGAAGCAGCTGGAGCTGGTGCTCGCGGAACTGGCTGAGGTTTAGGCAGCCATGGCCGGCCTTGCCGATCACACCTGGAAAGGGCGTTTCAGCAGCTCCCTGGAGAGCCTGCTGGAGGGCTTTTACAAACCGGCCTTAATGGATGCCGTCCGCTACTGGCGCGTCACGGGCTACTTCACCAGTCGCTCCCTGCTTCAGGTGCTTGAGGGGGTGGAAAACCTGGTAGCTGCCTCACCTGATGGCCTGGGCCGCGGCCAGATGCGGTTGATCACCGGTGTGTTCTTAAGCGAGGCCGACATCACCGCTCTGGCAGCCGGAACACCCTCTGAAACTGTTCTCACCGATCACCTCTCAACCCATTTCCCCTTCGAGGGTGTTGAGCCTGGTGGTCAAGGAGAAGCAGCTCTCGGAGCCGAGCTCCTGGCATGGCTGGTGAACCGGGGCCACTTGGAGATCCGCGTAGGGCTGCCCCTTATCAACGGGCAGATCGTCAACGACGGCGCCATCTTTCACGCTAAGGAAGGCGTGATCGAGGACAAGGACGGGCAGCGTTTGGGCTTCAGTGGCAGCGTCAACGAAACCCCCAACGGCTGGACAAGCAACTTCGAAACCATCCAGACCTTCTGCTCTTGGAGGCCAGGTGGTGCCGAAGCCATTGATGATCTGGAGGCCGGCTTTCTGCGGCTCTGGGAAAACCAGGACTCCGGCGCCCGCACCTTCACCCTCCCAGAGGCAATCCGCCAGCAACTGGCCATCTATGCCCCGACCGAGCAGGCACTGCCCCGTCGCCTCAAACCTTTCCTCAACGATCTGCCAGCACCACAGCCAGAGCCCGTCGTTGAGATCGTTCCCGACATCGATGAACGGCGCCGCATCGTGTGGAGCTACGTGCTCCAGGCCGCCGCTAGCGATCTGCCCGGAGCCGAACGGGTTGGTGAAGGCACCAGTGCTGTCACTCCTTGGCCCCACCAACAGCGCGCATTCCAGCGCCTCTGGCAGCAGTGGCCGCCCAGGCTGCTGATCGCTGATGAGGTGGGCCTCGGTAAAACGGTCCAAGCCGGCCTACTACTCCGTCAGGCTTGGTTAAGCGGCCGGGCCCGTCGCATGCTGGTGATGGCACCTGCGTCGGTGCTCAAGCAGTGGCAGCGGGAACTGCGCGAGAAGTTTGGCCTCGACTGGCCCATCTACAGCGGCAAGTCACTCGACTGGCAACCCACCCGTTTCCGTCCCGCTGGGCTCTCCCGGCCGGTGGACCGGAGCATCTGGACAGCAGAGCCCTTTGTTCTGGTCTCCAGCCACCTGATGCGACGGCGTGACCGCCACAAAGATCTGCTGGAAGCCGAGCCCTACGACCTGGTAGTGCTCGATGAGGCCCACCACGCCCGCACCCGTCGGGAGAACAGCAGCAGCGGTGGCGAGCGCCTCCGCCCCAACACCCTGATGCAGCTCATGCAGCAGCTGCGCCAGCGTACCAACGGTCTGCTGCTGCTCACCGCCACGCCCATGCAGGTGAGTGAGCTGGAAGTGTGGGACCTGCTCGCCCTGCTGGGCATGCCCCCCGAGTGGACCGAAGACGCCTTCGAGAGGTTCTTCGAATGGGTGGAAAAGGAGAACCCGGATGAGGCAACACTGGCCTACTTGGCTGGGTTGTGGCGCAGCAGTGTGTCGGCGTTTGGCGAGGCACCAGGCAATGCCATGCCGGAAGAGCTGCGTAGGTCGCCGCTGCGCAAACGCAAGGCCCTGCGCGCCCTCAATGACAGGGACCCCCTCTCCCGCCGCAATCTCAGTGTCGAGATCCGCCAGGCCTCGCTGGCTTTGGCGAAGCGCTGGACTCCTGTGCAGGGGCTGATCTCCCGTCACAGCCGCAACCTGCTGAGGGCCTACAAGCAGCAGGGATCGATGGATCTGGCCATCGGCAATCGCCACGTGGACGACTGCTTCCTGGAGAGCACGCCGCTGGAGCGTGCGCTGTATGACGCCGTTGAGGACTTCATCTCCACCCAGTACGCCCAGGCAACCGGCCAGAAGAAATCGGCGGTGGGCTTCGTGATGACGATCTATCGGCGGCGTCTCGCCAGCAGTGTGGCCGCTCTGGTCTCTACTTTGGAGAACCGGCTGGCCGGCCAGCAGCAACAGCTGGAGGAAGACGCTGCAGCTGCAGAAGACGACGACATCAGCGGGGAGCAGACCTTCGACCTGGAGGGCATGCAGAGCGCCTTGCAGGAGACCTCGCTCCAGGATGAACGCGATGCCATCAGCATGTTGCTCGATCAGGCCAGGCCCCTAGTCGGCCAGGACAGCAAGGGTGCCGAGTTCCTCAAGTCCATCGAGCAACTGCAGGCCCAGGGCTACAAGCAGGTGATCGTCTTCTCCCAGTACACAGACACCGTCGATGCCCTCAAGGAGCTGCTGATCAGTGCAGGCCGAACCAGCCTGATGGCCTTTACCGGTCGCGGCGGAGAGATCTTGCAGAAGGGCGGGGTCTGGAAGGCCCTGAACCGTGAGGCCACCAAACGGGGCTTCAAGGAAGGCAAAGCCGAGATCCTGCTCTGCACCGATGCAGCCGCCGAGGGCCTGAACTTCCAGTTCTGTGGTGCACTGATCAACTACGACATGCCGTGGAACCCGATGCGTGTGGAGCAGCGCATTGGCCGTATCGACCGCATTGGCCAGACCCATGAGCAAATGCAGATCGTGAACCTGCATCTCGATGGAACTGTGGAGGCCGATGTGTATCGGGCGCTGAAAGGTCGAATTGCGATGTTCGAGCAGGTGGTGGGCAAGCTGCAGCCGATCCTGGCCAAGGCCTCCAGCTCCATCTCCCAGGCCACCCTCGTTAGCCGTCATCAGCGGGAGAAGGCGAGGGCATCAGCGGTGGCAGCTGTTGAGCAGGAGTCCGAGATCAAGGGCCTCGATCTTGATGATGTCCTTCAGGACCTTGATGCCATCCGTGAAGTGGTGAACAGCCTGCAGCCTTCACCGCTCACCCTGGCTGATCTCGAAGCGATCCTTAGACAGCCGTCGCTGCTTCCACCGGGCTGCAGCGCTCGGCCGATCGGTGCCTACGACTTTGCCTGGACCCAGCCCGGCTTAGATGAGGAAATGCGCGTGACCTGCAATGCCTCCTATTACGAGGACAACAGCGACAGCTGCGAGCTGTGGGTGCCGGGGAGTCCGTTGTTCCCTGACAGGCAAACGCTTGAAGCGTCACTCGGATGCGTCGCTGTCGATAAGAGTCAGTTCACTCAGCTGATCAGGGACTGACTCGTCCTTGCGAGGTGGCCCTAATCCAGCAAGCAAAACGCTTCCTCGTTGCAGCGGACGTACAGGTTCAACCAAGGTTGAGATTAAAAGCAATAGGGTCCTTCCGAGTTTTTATGAATGTGAGGTAATTCGACGCGCTCTGTTTGAGTAGGTAGATCTCCAGCAATTACCGCAAATAAATCTGATTAATCTCCACTAGAGTCTTTTAGGACACCTACATGCCTATAGGCGATCTCATCACCCAAAAAGAGGCCGCGGCCATCCTGAATCGCAGTATTTCTGCTGTGTCTCGGGCGATCAAGGATGGGCGTTTGGAGTACGCCGATCCTAAGAATCGCCTGCTGCATCGTCCCGGTCTTGAGATGCGCTTCGCACGCAAAACCAGGCCGCGGATTGATGTACCGCAATGCAAAAGCGCAAATTCTCTGCATACGCAATATGTACAAAATCAGCCAAAAGAAATTGCGATGGACTACTGGAGCCGTCTCGATCAAAAGCTCAGTCTCTCCATGGGCGCTGGTCCTGCTTACTGGCAAGAGCCATCGAATCCACAACGTCTCCGATTATTTGTCAGGACGCTCGATGAGCTTCGGATGCAGTGCGAGCTGGAGGGGTTGGAGCCCTAATCAGCCAGCTTTTCTTCAATGAGGTGCCAAGCATTCGCGTAGGGGCTGACATCCCATGAATATTTGTTTTTGGATGGTGGGATGTGTACCGTCCTCACACTGCTGTCTTTGTGAGGGCGTCCATCTTTACCAGGGGTTTTGAGCCAGTTCTGGTGAGCAGCTTGTATTCGGTTGGACATCACTGACGCAGGGACTACATAGAACTCGTTTGGTTGTTCGTCGTCCGGCTCCCTGATGCCACCTAGTACCCAAAAAAAGTTTTCCCCATAAGGTTTCTCAGCTTTTAACCCAACAGAGCAAGTTGTGCTTTTGCCAGGGATGTAGGTCTTGACCTGTATGTGTACAAACTTTGTGCCTGCGACGTTGCTGCAGAGGATGTCGGTGTTTGCGGCATTGCCGAGGGTGACCACGGCGTAATACCCCCGACGGCACAGCTCTCCCGCAACGAAGAACTGGCTGGCGTTGCCTCGGAATGTTTTATCTGCCGCCATGGCTACTTCTGTTCGCTGTTCGGTTCCACCATCCAGCCGAGAAGGTGCTCTATGACCTCGCCGCGACTTCTTAACCCCCACTCCTTGCGCTTGTGGTCAATCATTGCCGCTATCTCGTTGCTCACGTGGATGGTGACCGCTTTTTTGTTGTTGATCCGTGCCATTAGTCGTCTGAGTAGGTCTCTTCATAGATGTCATTTAAAGGCCGATCGTTGAACGTCCAATAGGAAGGACCGCTGCTTGGGGCACCGCCTCGTAGCTCACGCGTAAGCCTTGATAAGGAAAGCGTCCGCCCTTCAAAACTGACCTTGCGCCCATCAGCGACCGTGCAGGTTGTCTGCCTATCTCCCTCGTAAAGAAGCGTGCTTCCAACAGGGATACCCATTTCCAAATAGTTCAGAGGCGGTCGCCTATCTCGCTTGAACTTTTCTGCGGAGGCTTTCGCTTCAACGTCCACCCTTTCGGCTTCAGCCTGAATCGCTGGAGTCACGTCCTCCAGCTTCATGAGATCTAGCAGGCCAATCGCCTGCTCTGGCTCGACATCAAAAAATTCCCTTTTGGCATTGATCCTGTAGGGACCAAAAGCGTTGTGAAAGGCTTTCTCAACCTTGTCCATATCCGCAACTCTTGCTGCATAGGCACATTCGAATGGCAGCGGAACTCCTGTTGTGTACAGCTCGTTAAGACGTGCCTCGACTCCACGGCCTGTCTTCCCGATCTTCACCATCTTCGGCATGGCGGGGTTAGTCAGGATGTAGACGATGCCCTCGTTCATCGCGGTGGTTGAGCCATCGCCAGTCTGTCCTGGGTCCGTTCGGATTCCCAGTCCAAATCAGTTGTTTCTCAGCGGTGGAACAAGACCGCCAATGCGTATCCGAGTACTAGACCGATGCCCAAGGTGAGCCAGAAAAGCTGGGACTTGGACAAGTCAAGGTTCTTCCGAACCCCTCCCGCGCACCTTTTAATCATCGACAGCACAGGGAAGAGCCTCGCCTCCCTCAACTTCGACTGATATTCATCCCACGTCTCTTTGTCGGGGTAGTAGTGGGTTTTGGAATTAAAGATTGCGGTGCTAGGGATCTGGTGTGCCTCCCACTTGTGGCTTGCCCGTGCAATACCTGACCAAGCATGGGCGCCTGGGTCAAAATTGCATTGAGGGCACTTGAAGTAGCTCATCTTCCTAGAGGGCTCTTGAGGCTGTGTGGTTAGCTCGCTTCAGCGAAGGCAGTCCGTACGCTTCTCCACTCTGACGTCCGATAGCTGCGGTGATGCACCTCGACCGTGTGCCCCATGGCCGCGGCGATCAAGGTGTCGTCTTGCACGATCCCGTGAGCCCGGACGCTGAAAGTGTCCCGCAGTGAGTACGGCCGCAGCCACTCGCCTCGGGCTTCGTATTCAGCCATCAGCTGCTGCCAGTAGGGCAGACGCCGCAGCACGGCCCCGAGGGACTTCCCGGTCACGGTGGGGGGCAGCTTGAGCTGGTCCCAGCTCTCCACCAGCCCAAAGGTGCTGCCGTCGACAGCCACGGCCTCAAGCCAGCGGGGATCGGTCTCTTCCTTCACCCCGCCGCGGGTGTTGTAGGTCTTGCCCTTGGTGACACGGAGCTGGGGCTCGCCGTCGTCGTTGGTGGCCCGGGTGATGAACGCCACCTCCCAGGAGCGGACACCAAACACTCGGCAGATCTTGATCACGTTGGCCCAGGTCTCCGGGAGCAGTCGGATCAGCTCCAGCACCTCGGCATCAGTGAGAACAGCCTTCTTCCTGCTCTTGGCATCAGCGCCGCGGATCTTCAGGTAGTCCGCCTCGGGGACCAGGAACGATTGAGGTTGCCGGTGTTCGGCGACGGCGTATTCCAGAAATTTCTTCAGCGCCAGGCAGCACTCCAGCCGGCTCTTCGGCATCTCGACCCAAGGCTTGAGAGCCTCGCCGTGTTTCTTGCCTGGCTTCTGGTTGACCCGCTGATGGGTCAGAACCTTTTCCATCAGCGCCTTCCCTGTCTGGGCTGCATTGCGCCCGTCGAGGTGCAGCAGGGCCACGTTCAAATAACGCCCGTAGCTGGCCTCGAATGTCTTCTCGGCGATGCGGTTGTCGAGGGTGAGCTTGTGCTCCCGGAAGGCGGCCACGATGCCGGGCCATGGCGTCACAACCTCCTGGCTCTTGTGGTCGCTGATGGCGAGCGCATCGGCGATGGCTGCCTTCAGGGTGATGCCGCCTTCCATCACCGGCTCGTAGATCTTCAGCAGCAGTGCATAGACGGGCTGTCTGCTGCTTTCAGCCCACTCGTAGGGAAGGCTTGCCGATGCGTTGGCTATGCACGCACCAGGGGGGAACTGGAGCTTGATGCGGACCTTGCCCCTCTCGTTGCAAACGGTCCATCCGCGCCATGGAGCAGTGGCTTGCAGAGCTTTCTCCCAGGGCTGCTTTTTGGACTGCCGGGGCAAGGCTTGCGGATAAATCTGCGGATAAAACTAGTTCCGGATGCTCTCAGATGCAACTGACTACTTTCAAGAATCCCTGTGCCAGCTTGGGTTTGAGCTGAAAGTCGTTGCGGCCACTGGAGCTGTTTCAGTGCTATCACCCAAATGACTGCTTGGGGGTGGAAGCCCCCCTCAACCATTCCACCGCAACCGATCTTGGTTTTAAGACGGAGGCCCAAAATGGGGCCATTCGCAAAACCGTTCGCAAAAATCTGCCGCCTGTTTTGGACGGCATGGATAAGGCGGAGGCGCTTGCTTATGTCTCCCGTCTTTTTGATGCCGCCCAGGCTAGTGCTGCTGTGTGGGGCGATGCCCTGCTGATCAAGCGGTTCATCAGTCAATGCAGTCGCACCGGCAGCAAGGCCACTCAGGACGGCTACCGCTTTGAGATCCGCAAGTTCACGCGCTGGCGTGATCGACACCATCCACATCTGCATCTGCGGGAGATCAACCCCGCCTTCTGTCAGGACTGGGTGTCCCTCCTGCGGGAACAAGTGGACGCCGGCCTCATGAAGCCCCGGACGTTCAATCGCCGGATCGCTGCCATCAGTTCCCTGTACCGATGGGCGGCTGAACCAAGCCGCTCAGCGGTCACGGGGGTGCCGCGTAACCCGATGCCGCCTCGATCGCTTCTTCACGCTGACAAGATCACCAGGCCCCTGACCGATGAACAGATGGTGCTGTTGATGGCGACGATCGCCAAGGCTGCTC
>NZ_UCNR01000008.1:0-119639 GCF_900474045.1 Synechococcus sp. N19 | reverse complement strand
TCGCAAAAATCAATTGGTGCTGATCGGCCGCAACATCGACCACAACAAACTGCGGAAGCAACTCAAGGCCTGTGTGGCACCGGATGCAGGAAAAGGTTTCAGCTGATTCAGCAGAACCCAGGAATGGTGCTTATTGTGCGTGCCATGGGAGAAACCTCAATGGTCGAACCACTGCTGCTTGGAACGGTTTTTGTTCTTGCAAGCCTGCTGCTGTGGCTTCTGGCTGATTCCGATGATGACAACGGTGGTGGCGGCTTACGCCAGCCGGTGCTTGTGCCCATCCCGGTGCGTCATCACCAACGCTGAAACCATCAATTCTTTTTGCCCAATCCTCCGCTGCGGCGGGGAATTTTTTATGCCAGCGCCTGGCCAAGCGGAAGCAGCGTGACTCTGGCCCCATCCCTGAAGCTGAGGCGACAACGGGTGTGGGGAGGATGCTCCTGTTCGATCGGACAGTGGGCCCGCACCAGCACATCCGCGACACGGATTCGGTACTCCCATGCATCCCCCAGAAATTCACGGCCCAGGACGCTGGCCTCTCCTTCGGCATCGGCGACGACAGTGATGTCGTGCGGATCAACGAGCACACAACAGTCACCGGAGGCTTCGCGGTCCGCCTGGACCCATGGGGCCGATGCATCCAGATCTCCCAGGAGACAAGACAACTGGCCTTGGCCATGGGCCTGCACTGGAATCAAATTGCGTTGAAGCACAAAGGATCCAACAAAAGGCGTCGCCGGTGACCTCACGATCTCGGGGGGCGATGCACATTGATGCAGCACGCCGTCCCGCATGACGGCAACGCGATCGCAGATCGCCAGAGCTTCTCCGGGGTCATGGGTGACGATCATGCCGCTCGCACCGCAGGCGTCCAGTACGGAGGAGAGCTCACTGCGCAGGCGGAGCCTCACCTCCACATCCAGGCTTGAAAAAGGCTCATCAAGCAGAACCACCCTGGGCGCTGGGGCCAGAGCGCGTGCCAACGCCAGCCGCTGCCGCTGGCCACCGGAGAGCTGGTGCGGGTAGCGCTGCTCGAGCCCCTTCAGCCCCAGCAATGCAAACAACCAGGCCACGCGCTCACGGTTGGGATTCCGCCGGGGCAAACCGAAACTGGCGTTCTGCCAAGCGTTCAGGTGAGGGAAGAGGGCGTAATCCTGGAACACCATGCCAACACCCCGACGTTCCGGTTCCATCCAGATCCCATCTCCAGCCACCATGCGCTGATCCAGCTGCACCGTGCCGCGCCGGGGGCGTTCGAAGCCGGCAATCAAGCGGAGCAGGGTGGTCTTGCCACAGCCGGAGGGGCCCAGCAGGCCCAGCAGCTCCCCTGGCGCCACCTGAAGATCCACCCCCTTCAGGGTCCAGCCGTCAGAGGCATCGCCGTAGCTGTGCCAGACCCCGTTTAAAGCAACCGTTGGCTCCATCGGGAGCAGCTGTTCCACAGATCAGATGAAGCTTGGGAACCGACCGAGCTTATGAGTGTGACAAATGATCGAAGCCGGTGTGCGGTTTGCACGCCCTGAATCAGATCCCCATCGTTCATCGCCAGACTCGTTCCATGGCAATGTCGCAACACCACGTCGCGACAACGGTGTCCGGCCCATCGCTGAAGTGAAGTTGCTGCCCAACCGGAGTGTTGTTCCAAGCCCAACCCGGCTGGCCCTGATCCTGATCGCCTCCATCACTGGCCTGGTTGCGATCTTGCCGGTGTTGACCCTGGTGAGGGAGGCCCTGACGTCTTTGCACAGCGGCTTCAGCGATCTTGGCCCCGATGGCATGCGCCAGATCGTTGGCACCATCCAGCTGCTTCTCGGAACAGCAACGCTGGGCACCTTGCTTGGCACTGCGAACGGTTGGCTGCTGTGCAACTGCCGTTTTCCTGGTCGGCAATGGCTGCGCATCGCCCAGCTGATTCCCCTGGCCACGCCGGCCTATCTCCTCTCGGCGATCCTCGTTGATTTGGGCAGTCGCCACAGCTGGACCATTCACGGCATGGGGTGGGGCATCGCTGTGATGGCCCTGACGACCTACCCCTATGTGTTCCTGCTAAGCACGGAAAGTTTCTCCGTCAGCGGTCAGCGTCAGCTGGAGGCATGCCGGAGCCTGGGGGTCGGTCCCTGGTCAGCCTTCCGGCGTGTGGCCTTGCCCATTGCACTGCCCGCGATCGGAGCCGGCGTCGCTCTCATGGGCATGGAAGTGGTCAATGAGCTGGGTGCCGTGCAGCTGCTCGGCATCCCGAGTCTCTCCGAGGGCATCCTGGAAACCTGGCAGTCCAACGGCGATCCCGCAGGCGCCATCAGCTTGGCCTTGATCACGCTGGTGATCGTGTTGACGTTGGTGGTGTGTGAACGCAGCCTGCGCAGGCGCAGTCGGCGCTGGAGCGATGGCGTGGCCGGCGGGGATGCAACCGCTTGGCACCTGCATGGATTCCGCGCTGGGGTGGCGCAACTGCTCGGCGTGATCCCTCCGATCGTGAGCCTGGGAACCCCACTGCTGTGGGCCGCCAGCAACTTTGATCAGCTCCAAACCAGCTGGAACGACGATCTGATCAGCCTGAGCGGCCGCAGTCTTTTGCTTGCTCTGGTCGCTGCTGTTTTGGCGGTAACGGCAGCACTGGTGCTGGCAATCGCCAAACGCTGGTCCAGCGCCCCATGGCTGAAAAGCCTCACCTTCCTGGCCGGAACGGGCTACGCCATCCCCGGCACCGTACTGGCTCTTGCCCTTTTGCTCACGGGCGCCCCCTGGCAGGTCGCCCCCTTACTCCTGCTGCTGTGGGGCTACAGCGATCGATTTCTGGCGGTGGCGAAAGGAGGCCTGGACGCAGCCCTGGAACGGATCAGCCCGAGCCTCGATGAGGCGGCGACGGGGATGGGATCACCGTGGCAGCGCGTGCTCCAACGGGTGCATCTCCCCCTCTTGCGCGGACCGATCACCGTCGGACTGCTGCTGGTGTTCGTGGACACGGTGAAAGAGCTTCCCCTCACCTTCGCGCTGCGGCCTTTTGACTTCGACACGCTCTCGGTACGCGTGTTCCAGTACGCCGGCGATGAACGGCTGGCCGAAGCGATGTTGCCGGCTCTGATGATCCTCGTTCTGGGGCTGGTAGCCGCGATGGCCTTGGTGCCAACCCTGGATCACGCCTCCAGACGAGAGGGCTCGTCACCCCCGCAGCAAACGCTCTGATGCGTTGCGCTGGAGCAAGCCTGCACGGGTGTTGAGACGGAGCGGGAGTGTGGACCAGGAGATCGGCCGTCCCGTGGACACGGCGTAGGTGGTCTCCCGGAGGGTGCCCCTGCCCCCATCGATCTCCAACAAGGTGAAGCTCTGCTGTGCTGGCGCTTCACCACGCAACAGCCGCCGGGGGCCGCTGCCCAAGGCGCCGAGCTGGATCAGATCGAGCTGGCCACGACGGCTGGAGAACCAGGTGTGGTGATGACCACTGATGTAGGCCTGCACACCGGCGGCATCCATCAAGGCCTGAAGTGCACCTCCCCGCTCCAACACCTCACCGGGGCGATCCTTGCCCAGACCAACCCCAGCCAGGGGGAGATGACCCACCACAAACCGAGCACGAGCTTTTTGTGCCTCGGTGCTGGCCAACTGCTGTTGTGCCCAGATCAGCTGATCCTCAGGAACACGGGCTGAGCTGGCATCCCAGACCAGCCAGAAGATCCCGTCCTGCAGCACCGAGTAGCGAAACGGGAACTGCGAGGCATCCACAAACGCCAATCCCATCCGTTCACGGATCGGGGTCCAGAACCGACCCACAGCAGCACGATCCACGGGGAAACCCGGTGAACCGTCATGGTTCCCGATCGCTGGCAGCAGTGGAATGTCCGCCGCCTGAAGCCGCTGCAGAACCGACGTCTCAAAGCCCCGCCACATGGCATCCAGCTGCTGACCAGTGAGGCCTCGCATCTGACCCGCGACCATGTCGCCAGCACACACCACCAGATCCGGCTGCAGGCCAATGAGCTGATCCAGCCCTTGATCCACGGCAGGGATGTAGCGGGTGGAGCCATAGCTGCTGTTGAGATCGCTGATCAGCCCAACCCGTTGAACAGCTCCCCTTGCGGCACTTAAGGGCAGGGCCGCTGCCGTAAGACCGGTGCCAAGCACCAACTGCAGCATCCGGCGACGACTCAGCAACACAACAGCAAGTGGTCAGGGGTGGCGTTTCAAACGTTGGCCCAGCATCCGATCGGCAACCAGGGCCCCGCTGGCAACAACATCAGCCAGGGTGGAGAGGAGTCGGTAGCTGAGAACCACCGCGAGCAACTGCGCCTCTGGTACGGCAGCACCCAAACGCAGCAGCAGGGTGGCCTCAAACACCCCGAGCCCCCCGGGGGCACCAGGCACCACCAACCCAACGGCGTAGGCCAGACCAAAGGCTGCAAGCCAGGTGAACGGTGCCGGACTTTGAATGCCGAAGGCCTGCACGCTGCACCAGAACCCGGTAAAGCGGCAGAACACAAACAGCAGTTGAAGGCTGAGGGGCCGCCAGGGATAGCCGCCGCGGCCGCTTCCCTCACTTTCCAGGGGCCCACCTCCAACCGACTGCAATTGCGCTGCCTTGGAACGCTCCAGTCGACGCAGAAGGGGCTCGCGCCAGCGGGACATCATCAACAGCGTGGGCCACGGAGCCAGCAGGGCAAGGCCCTGCTGCCATCCGCCAGCAACCACAACAAGAACGGACGCCGCCACGATCAGGAGTGGATCAAGGATCACCCCAGCCAGGGCAGGGCCGCCGCCAATCGCCGGACGCAGCACGCGGACCCGCTCCACCAGATGCCAGATCCCTCCCGGCAGGTACTTGAGCAGGTTGCTCCGCACAAACAGCGGCACCACCGCAACCCCCTGGGGAGGATGTCTCAACCAGATCAGAAGGTCGCGCCAGGCCAAACCATTGATCAGGATGCTGAGCCAGGTGAGGCCCAGCCCCAGCACGAGCCACCACCAACCGTTGGCCACCAAGCTCAGCTGGCGAAGTTGGCCCGCCTGCTGGGCCAAAGCCACAGCGATGAAGATCAGGCTGGCCAGCGTGATCCAGAGCTTGGGTTGCCGGAGAACCTTGCCCATTAGGCCCAATCGTCCGTGCTGACGAACGGCGCTACTGCAACAGCAGCCCGCAGCTCATCAAAGGAACACCCAGTGCTGGCCTGAAGAGCCTCAAGGGCATCTGCCTCGGCTTTGACGGTGCAACGGCCATCGGGGCGACGCACCTGTTTGGCAGCGACGGGACCCCAGGGGGTTTCGAGCACACCCTGCCGCCTCGGCAACACCCAGCGTCCCTGGCGCCGCTCCCGCAGGCCGATGCTGCTGCCAGCACTGAGCCAGAGGCTGCGGAGCTGGTCGGCATCCTCATCCCGCACCAGCGACGTGAGCAACTGACCACTGCGGCCCTTTTTCATCAGCAACGGCTGCACCGCCACATCAATCGCTCCCGCATCACGCAAGCGATTCATCAACACCGCGATCTCCTCTGGAGTGGCGTCATCGATCCAGGCTTCCTGCACCACCAACGACTCCCAACGGGGACCTTCCTCCGCAGTAACGGCTGGGGTGTGCAGCACAAGGCGCACCAGGTTGGGGCGATCCAGTTGGCGGTGGCCGAGGCCAACACCAACCTTGTCAGCCACCAAACGTTCAGGAGCGACAAACTGTTCCGCCAGAACCGACACCAGGGCGAGGCCCGTGGGCGTCACCAACTCTCCTGTGGGCAGATCTCCGCCCTGAAGCAGAGGAATGCGGTGACGTCGTGCCAGTTCAAGCACGGCGGGCACGGGCACGGGCAACAGGCCATGGGCGGTTGCCACCGTTCCGCTCCCTGCAGGCAACGGAGAACAGACGATCCTGGCTGGATTGAGGTCGTCAATCGCCGCACAGACACCCACCACATCCACGAGGGCATCGATGGCTCCAACCTCATGGAAGTGAACGGCCTCCACCGGAGTTCCATGCACGGTGGCTTCGGCTTCCGCCAGACGGGTGAACACGGCGAGCACCCGTTGCTTCAGCGATGGCGCTAGAGCAGCTTCATTGATCTGATCACGGATCCCCGACCAATGGCGGTGGGGCGGCTGATCCTCAAGACCCTCCACATCAACGCGGATGCCTCGGAGACCAGCACTGCGCGCCTCCTGCTGGGTGAGGCGATAGCGCCCCGTCAAACCGAGGGCCGCCAGAGGCGACTCCACCACGGCCTGGTCCACACCCAGATCCAACAGTGCGGCCAGGAGCATGTCCCCTGCCAACCCTGTTGGTGCATCAATCCAAAGCGCGCTCATCGCCCTAGACGCGGAGCCGCCTCCAACAGAACAACGGCCTGCTGATCAAGCACCTCCCGCTGCTGACGCAACTGCTGCTCAATCTCCCTCCGGGCGCGGCGCTGCTCCCGCTGGGCGGTGGCCACGTCATGGCCCGACAGTCCCCAAAGCCGTCCCAGCAAAGCGCGGTCATCGGCCCCACCACGGGCCTTGCCGAAAACCACGGTCTCAGCAGCGATGCCGGCCTGAAGCACCCGGCTCCAACGGCGTAGATCCTCAAGCGGCATGCGGACGCTGTCCGGCACGGCGAACTCCGTGGCGCCGCTGCTGCGCAGTCCTGCACGCACACAGGCCAGGGTTCCTACCAGCACCTGCTGAACCGGAAGTTGCTCCGTTTCCGCGATCAGAACATGGCCCGCCTCATGCACCGCAATCCGACGCAGACGCTCCTGCCCACCGGGCAAAGCTTCGGCAAGGATGTGTCCGCCCATGCCTTCCCAGGTGGCGGCATCAACGCTGAGGGTGACCAGGGCACCCCCAACCGCCACAACGATCCAGGCAGCAGACAGACCCAGGGCAGGACCAAAAGCGCCGAGGGCAGTGATGCCGGCAACGGCAATGCCGGCCCGAAGTGCCCCCGTGGAGCCCTGCCCCCCCTCGGCCATCAGCTGCGAGCGCGGGAGGTGGCACGGCCACGACCTCCCTTGGATTTGCCGCCACGCGTCGGCATGGGAGCAATCACGTCGTGATTTTCGAGGTGCAGTTCCTGGCCCTGGCGGCGCAGGTCAAGGCTGACGAAGTGACGCAGGTTTTCGAGGGGGAGCTCTCCCTTGATCTGGAGCTTGAAGGGAAGTGGACGGTGGCCGTCGGCACGAGCCTGCTGCCGCACCTTCACCACCATTTCGCCGGTTTCCGGCTTGGTGAAGATCAACTCGCCTCGAACGGAAAAGAAGTCGTCCCCTTCCGGCAGGGTGTCGGATGCATCGGCTTGGTCTGGAGCCAGGGTGCTGGGTTCCCAGACCCCAGCGATCTGCAGATGCAGATGATCACTTTCACGGCTTCTGGGATACACGACCCAAAGGTGGGGTTGATCCAGGGACAGATGCCGCCGCATCAGGGTGAGCACACGACCGAGCACGACAGTTTCCAGGGGGACCCCCTGGGCATCGGTCAAGGTGCCACGGGTGAGTTGCTCGGGGTCGGTTGGGGCGTAAGTGCCGCGCACAAGACCGATGGCCCGGTACTGCAACGGCTCTGTGACCGGGGGAATCGGATGGGCGCGCATTGATGCTGAACCGGGCGGAGTCAAAAGCCCTTGTAAAGACTGTAGCCAGCCCACTGCAATCTCCTCAGACTGAAGTGGATGATTCGAGATCGGATGCCCAGCCCGCGCCGGATTCTGTTGCTGCTGGCGTCCATGGTGGGGGCTGCACTGGTCGGTTGGGTCGCCGCGGCCTCCATGGCCCCGGAAACGCGAGCGCGCAGCACTCGCCAGGCTGAAGATCTGCAGGTTGAGCTGCTGATGCAACAGCTCCAGAACCAGGAGGAAGTCAGTGAAGCCAAACGAGGCCTGCTGTTGGAACGCTTGGTGACACTGGAGCGCCTGCAAGAGGCCGAAGTGGTGCAGCAACCGTGGCTGTCTGGCCGCTCGACGCCGCGCGAACTCACCCTGTTCAAAGCCGATCTGCAACGTCGCAATGGCCAGCCCGAGGCCGCCCGACGCAGCCTCCAACATCTGCTGCGGCTGCATCCGAATGATCTGCAGGTTCTGCAGCTGCTGGTGCTCCTGGACCAAGAGCAGGGACGTCAGCGTCAGGTGACAGCAGAGCTCACGGCCCGGTTCAAGGGCCTGGAACCTGGCCAGCGTTTGGAGATCGGTTTGCTTTTGGCTGATCTGCTGCGACAAAGCGGATCCGACCAGACCGCGATGGGGTTGTACGGCCAACTGGCCACAGAGAACAAGACAGATGCAAGGCCCCTGCTGGCCTTGGCCCTATTGCGGCAAGAGCAAGGCAATTCAGAGGCGGTTCAAACCCTGCTCAAGCAGGCCCGAGAACGGCAGGATGCCAATGGGAGGCTCCATCCCTTGATCGATGTTGTGGCAGCACAGCTGGGATTGAGCGCAGCCCGCAGCACAGGATCAGAACCCTCCAGCGCTACGGCGTCGCTGGAGGGTTCTGATAGGCCTTAAGGGCCGCATCAATGGCGTCGGATGGTGGCGTGGCGTCGTCCATGGCCGTCGCCCGTCGGATCTGGTTCAACATATCCATGGGGTTGGCGGCATCAAGAATTGAGCCGCTGCCATTGGTGTCGCCGTAGATCTCGCGTTCCTCGCGGTTCTGAAAGGGAGCTTCAACCTGGGCCCCTGCACCCATCGGAATCGTTGTCACCACCAGGGAAGACAACACAACCTGAGCGACAGCCGCAAGACGGCGAGACATCAGCGGAATCCGTAGTTGGCTGATGCTAAGGGTCTTTGACGCCACTGAATCAGCCGTGCAGATCGCCACCTGGAACGTGAACTCGGTCCGCACACGATTGGATCAGGTGCTCAGCTGGCTGGAGAGCGAGCAACCGGATCTGCTCTGTCTCCAGGAGACCAAGGTGGATGACCCCCTGTTCCCGCTGGAAGCCTTCAAATCTGCTGGTTGGCACGTGCACATCCATGGCCAGAAGGCCTACAACGGCGTCGCCCTGATCAGCCGCGAGCCCTTGGAGGATGTGCGTTGCGGCTTTGTCGGGGAGCTCCCGGATGATGCGGAAGCGAACGAGCTCGGTGCGCAGAAGCGCGTGATCAGCGCATTGCTGAATGGCGTTCGCGTGCTCAACCTTTATGTCCCGAATGGATCAAGCCTGAAGTCGGAGAAATACCCCTACAAATTGGCCTGGCTCGGCTGCCTGAATCGTTATCTCGATGCTCAGGAGCAACGCGGCGAGCCGCTCTGCATGGTCGGCGACTTCAACATCGGCCTCGAAGCACGCGATCTTCCTGACCCCGACCGCCAGACCGGCGGAATCATGGCGAGCGATGCCGAACGCCAGGCCCTTCGTGACGCCCTCGGTGAACGGCTTCAGGACGTGTTCCGCGTGTTCGAACCGGATTCCGGTCACTGGAGCTGGTGGGATTACCGGAGCGGTGCCTGGGATCGGGACCGCGGTTGGCGCATCGACCACATCTATCTATGTGACGAGCTGCTGGGACTCGCCCGCAGCTGCGTCATCCACAAAGGCATGCGCGGCAACCAACAACCCAGCGACCACGCCCCTGTCAGCGTTGACCTGGACTGGCCTCCAACCGACGACGACGGGGATGAAGCGTTCTTCTGAACCTGTTCAGTAGACCTCGACGCCGGCGGGGAGCGTCACCATCCGTTTGGCCGATTCACCGCAGGTGCGCGGCGTGGGCAGCACCTTGCCGGGATTCGCACGGTTGTCTGGATCAAAGGCAGACCGCAACAGCCCCATCGTTTCCAGGTCGTCCGAGCTGAACATCCAGTCGAGATAGCAGCGCTTGTCGGCGCCGACGCCGTGCTCTCCACTGATGCTGCCACCGGCATCAAGACACACCCGCAGGATGGCGGCACCGAGCTCCTTCACACTCCGCTCCACATTGGGCTGGTCCAGTGAATACAGGATCAGTGGATGAAGGTTGCCATCGCCGGCATGGAAAACATTGGCCACCGGTAGGCCGTGCTCCTGGCTGAGCCGTTCAATCGCCGCAAGCACCGACGGAAGGCTGCTGCGGGGAACGACACCGTCTTGCACGTAATAGGTCGGCGTGATTTTTCCCACCGCTGAAAACGCAGATTTGCGGCCTTTCCAGAGCACCGCGCATTCCGTGGGGTCTTGGGCCCGACGCAGCCCACGGGCTCCTGCCGCGCGACAAAGCACCTCGGCCCGCTCAGAAGAGGCCTGAACCTCAGCCTCCTGCCCATCAAGCTCAATCAGCAGAACGGCCGCTGCATCACGGGGGTACTCGTCGTAGCCGAAGAAATCATTGACGGCGTTGATGGTGACGTTGTCCATGATTTCCATCCCCGCCGGCAGAAGGCCGCTCGCGGTGACCGATCGCACCGCTTCCCCTGCCGCTTCCATCGTGGCGAAATCCGCCAACAGCACGTTCACGCACTCCGGAGCCCGGAGCAGGCGAAGGGTGATGGCCGTCGCGATGCCCAGCGTTCCTTCGCTGCCGATGAACGCACCACGTAGGTCCAGTTCGGAGGATTCGGCCAGCCCGTTGCCCAACTGCGTGATGGTTCCGTCGGGCAGGACCACCTCAAGCCCCAAAACGTGATTGCTGGTCACGCCGTATTTGAGGCAGTGCACCCCGCCCGAATTTTCCGCCACATTGCCGCCGATGCTGCAAACCACCTGGCTGGAGGGATCCGGGGCGTAATAGAACCCGTCTCCTGCAACAGCGCGCGTTACCCAGCTGTTGATGACCCCGGGCTGCACCGTGACGCGCTGATTGGCCAGATCAAGGTCGAGCACCCGACGCATGCGACTGGTCACCACCAGAAGCGCATGCTGATCCACCAACGCTCCCCCCGAGAGGCCGGTGCCGCTTCCGCGAGCCACAAACGGCACACCGTGTTGATGGCAGCACTGCAACACCGCAGCGACCTGTTCGGTGGTCTCCGGCAGCACCGCCAGAGGCGGACAGTGGCGCTCAAGCGTCAGTCCGTCACAGTCGTAACTAAGCAGTTCCTGACGCTTCGCCACGATGGCCCGAGGGGGCAGACATCGCCGCAGATCCCTCTCCAGCACTGACCAGTCGTGGGCCACATCGATCTCGATCTGATCAAAGACTACGCATCAAAATGCGTTGGAAGTGGGCAATTAAGAAACACAGCAAACGGAACCGGTCGTTCCTGAGTCAGGATGTTGCACGGTTTGCATCAGCCCTTTGGCGTCGGTTCCAGTGACAGCTCCCGCGTTGAACACCAGCCACTCCCAGGCCATCTTCGGCGCAGCACAGGCCCTGATGCCCGGAGGTGTCAGCTCCCCTGTGCGGGCGTTCAAGTCGGTTGGCGGTCAGCCGATCGTGTTCGATCGGGTGAAGGGTCCCTATGCCTGGGACGTGGATGGCAATAAGTACATCGACTACATCGGCAGCTGGGGACCGGCCATCTGCGGCCACGCCCACCCCGAGGTGATCGCAGCACTGCAGGAAGCGATCGAGAAGGGCACCAGCTTCGGAGCACCTTGTGCCCTGGAGAACACCCTGGCCGAAATGGTGATCGACGCTGTCCCCAGCGTTGAGATGGTGCGCTTCGTCAACAGCGGCACCGAGGCCTGCATGGCTGTGTTGCGCCTGATCCGTGCCTACACCGGCCGCGACAAGGTGATCAAGTTCGAGGGCTGCTACCACGGCCACGCGGACATGTTCCTGGTGAAAGCCGGTTCCGGTGTGGCCACACTCGGCCTGCCCGACTCCCCCGGTGTCCCGCGCAGCACCACGGCCAACACCCTCACGGCGCCTTACAACGACCTCGAAGCCGTTAAAGCCCTGTTCGCCGAAAACCCCGACGCCATCGCGGGCGTGATCCTCGAGCCGATCGTCGGCAACGCCGGCTTCATTCAACCGGAACCCGGCTTCCTCGAAGGTTTGCGGGAACTCACCAAAGAGCACGGCGCTCTGCTGGTGTTTGACGAGGTGATGACCGGCTTCCGGATCAGTTACGGTGGTGCCCAGGCACATTTCGGCGTCACCCCAGATCTCACGACCATGGGCAAGGTGATCGGTGGCGGCCTTCCTGTGGGCGCCTACGGCGGCCGCGCCGACATCATGGGAATGGTGGCCCCTGCTGGGCCTATGTATCAGGCCGGAACCCTCAGTGGAAACCCCCTGGCGATGACCGCCGGCATCAAGACCCTGGAACTGCTCAAGCAGCCCGGCACCTACGAGAAGCTGACGGCCACAACCCAGAAGCTCGTGGCGGGCATCAAGGACGCCGCCCAATCCGCTGGCATGCCGATCACAGCGGCCAGCGTCAGCGCCATGTTCGGCTTCTTCCTCTGCGAAGGCCCCGTGCGCAACTTCGAAGAAGCCAAGAGCACGGATTCGGAACGCTTCGGCAAACTGCATCGCGCCATGCTCGAGCGGGGCATCTACCTCGCACCGTCAGCGTTCGAAGCCGGTTTCACGTCCCTGGCTCACTCCGACGCCGACATCGAAGCGACGATTAACGCCTTCCGCGAAAGCTTCGCGGCTGTGGCCTGATCAGTCCGTGCTGGCCTCAGCACCACCTCCACCTCCACTGGTCTGCACCATTCAGACCGCGGAGTCCCGGTGGTCTGGCCATCCGATTGCAGACATCCGACAGCTCAAGCAGCAGCAGTTTCGGGTTGAGCGGGGTGAGAAACCTGCGATTGAACCTCGGACGGTGATCGACAGCAGACTCACCCCCCTGGTGGAGCGCTTCAGCAGTTCCGGTGTTGAACAGATCGCGGGCTCTCGCATGACATATCACTGGTCCTACGAAGCCCCTTTAGGAGCGCTCACATTCAATTACTCCGGCGCCTCCAGCGGTCCTGCCAAGGAGAGTCGTGTCGCTGTGAGCAGAGATCTGGTCATTGATGATCAAAAGGGATTCGAACTCAGCCAGCAATCCCGACTGACCCAATCAGCTGGGACGAAAACCCTGAGCAGCCTTTTTGAAACGGCCCATGGCTCCTGCCGAGAACAACGCTGAGTTTCTACTGGCGCGAGCGCGCCGGGCCGCCAGCCGTGCCCATTGCCCCTACTCGAACTTCCACGTGGGGGCCGCAGTGCGGTGTGATGACGGCAGTGTGATCGACGGCTGCAATGTGGAAAATGCCAGTTATGGCCTGAGCATCTGCGCAGAGCGGGTCGCCCTTTTCACGGCGATCAGCCAAGGCAAACAACCGATTGAACTGGCCGTGAGCTGCATCGATGCCCAGAGAGATGCAGCCACTGGATCCCGGATGCCATGCGGCGCCTGCCGTCAGGTGATGAAGGAACTGCTGCCAAGCAAGGCCAAGGTGAGCATCGATGGTGTGGGCACAAGGCATCTCGAACAACTCCTTCCTGCTCCCTTTGAGCTGAGGCAATCAAACATCAACTGATCAACACCATCACAGCCCTGAAGCGCTCTTCCAAGAGCGAACAGCATCAACAGACCACGATTCACCCGAACATCAGGATCGCGCCCAACAGGCCAAAGCTTTGTCGGGATTATTGATGTCAGACACATCGCTGTAGACGTACTTCTGCCACTCCCACTCAGGGAGACCAGCAAACACCATCAGGTTGAGCGGATACTGCTCGGAATCGGTGCACCTGCGGAAATCATCCCGAAAAAGGAAGGTGGGTTTACCCAGGGCAATTGCGGCACCAAGTTCCACCATGACCCCCTCATCGGGAGGCGTTCCATTCACGATGGCGAACAGCGCATCGGCATCACGCACATCCTGCAGATCCCGCTGCGCGACGCGATAGGCCCATCCCGGTTCCGCCAGATTCACCTGACCATTGCGAGCAAAGGGCTCCCAGACCTCCAATCCCAGGGCTTCCAATTCCCCGATGAACTCCGGCAACAACAGCCTCTTCCATTGCTCCGAGAAGCCATAAGGGGACGCCAGATAAATCGTGCGCGCGCTGTTGTTCATCACAGGCCCCGGGAGGCGCGGTACGCCTGCTCATCGGCACGGGCCTGCTCAAGGTTTTCCCAAGGAAACACCAGCCATTCCGACGACTCGGCAACCACGGCTGCCGTCCACCAATCAGGACGACCCTTGCTGACCCAAACCGCAAAGGACGCCTGCGGCACCTCAGCTTTCAAGGCCTGCAAGGTGCGTCCGGTTTCATAGACATCATCCACAATCAGCGCTGCTTGCTCGGGTGCTGAGAGGAGAGGGCGATCGATTGCATGGCTGAGCGCTACGGCAAGGCACAGCCCTCCCCGGGGGACCCCATAAACGCCGGTCACCGCAGAATCAGCAAAGCGTGAAGCCAACTGCTGCACCGCCAGATCGAATTGAGCCCAGCTCAGTACCTGCATAGCCGGAGAATGACACATCCACGCTGTGAAGCCCCTTGAGCCGAGACATCCCGCCCCAAGAACAAAACCGCAAATGGTTTCGCAGCCATCTGCTCAACCGCGAACTGGAGTTGCAGGAGCTCTATGACCTGCCGCAGGGAGAGCTGGATCTCGTGATGGCCGAGACCGCTGAAATCCGTTCGGACCCTGAAAACCGATCCCGCAGCCATGGGCGCTGGTGCACCGCCGGCTATGTGCTGGAACTGGCAAAGATCATCGATGCCCGCAGGACCCGGGACCTGAGCACTTAAACATCAGCTCTCAGCAAAAAACGTACCAACCATTGCGACGAGACTGAAAATCATGCCGAAGGATGTCAAAACTCGTTGTTGATCACCGACCAGTCTTTCTTTTAATCAGCGATAGTTCTCAAACTGCAGAGGAACATCAAGATCATCCTCCTTAGTCTTGACGAGCTGAATCGCGGCTTGCAGGTCATCTTTGCTCTTACCGGTGATCCGCACACTTTCACCCTGGATCGCCACCGTCACCTTTTTGAGCTCATCGCGCACCATCTTGCTCAACTTCTTCGCAATCTCCTGACTGAGGCCCTTACGCAGCTTCACCACCTGCTTCACCCGGTTGCCTCCGACGGTTTCAGGTGTTTGAAAATCGAAAATCTTGAGGGAGAGGTTGCGTTTGGTCGCTTTGGTTCGCAGCACATCCTCCACCGCCTGAAGCGTCATATCACTGGCCGTGGTGATCACCAGCTCCGTTTCCTCAAGATCGATCTCGGTGCCGGAATCCTTGAGGTCATAACGGTTGCCAACATCACGACGAACCTGATCAAGAGTGTTCACCAGCTCCTGACGATCAAAGTCAGAGACCACATCGAAGGAATAAGTGCTGGCCATGTCGCAAACCTGTCGATCCTCCAGTTTAGAAACCCATCGATCTCCAGCAGGGTGTGGCCCACCTGAGCCCGTTAGGGTCCCGGGGATTGATTGGATGTCATGACTCCTGCGTTTGCCTGGGCCCTTTGCCTGATGGGAGCCGTCGTGATGGTGAGCATCGTGCTCACCGGTGCCGGACGGGCCAAAGCCGACTTCACCATGGCGGATCTTCAGGCGCCTCGGGCGATGTTTGAACGGCTGCCCGCCTTCGGGCAGCGCGCCGTGTGGGCACAGGAGAACAGCTGGGAAGCACTGACCCTGGGGGCACCGGCCATGCTGTTGTGTCTGATTAGCGGAGTCAGCAGCCCCACGGCCATCGCAGCGGCGTGGATCTGGCCAGCCATCCGATTTGTTTATCTGTTTGCCTATGTCGGCAACGTCCCACCCATGAGGGGACTCTGCTGGGCTACGGGGGTGACTGCCGTTGGCATCTGCTATGTGGAGGGACTGCGGGCCGTGATCAGCGCCGCCGGCTGATCAGTCGAAATACAGAAGGCTCACTACCTTCCCCATGTCCTCAGCAGTTCGTGCACTCGCCAGCAGGGTTTCACTGTCGTGAAATGCGAGACAGATCAACTGATCACAGCGGTTGATGATCTCTTGATTGCACAAACTGCTGGCCATCGGCAAGGGCAGGTCGTCCTGCTCGGGCTTGTCCACAAGGTGCAACACCCGATCCAGAAGATCTCGGATTTCAGGAACCTGCCGATCGAGGCTCTGGGGCAAAAGCACAGTGAGCTTGGAGGGATCCACCTCAAGACACCCGCGAATCACTGCTGCATTCACCCCCTGAGATCCGGATGTGATCAGAGAATGGCCTTCCTGCACCAATGAGCGAGCCACCAATTCGATCAGGTGAACCGCCACAACGGGCACATGGCGGCTACCGAGAATGGCGATCCTTCGTTGGCTTTTGTCCTGCAGCAGAGCGAGTTCCTGCGCAAGCGTGTCAACCCGATCAAGAGCCGGCAGATCCAGTGACTGACCCAAGGAAAACTTGCCGCCTGTTTTCATCGGAAGTTAGCAACCATCAAGCGTGCTGAACCGTCAGATTCAATGCATTGAAGAGCTGATCAAGCTTGCAATGCTCCTCCACAAGACGGAAGGCATAGGTGGCCTTCACGGCTTCATGCAGGCGCACATGGCCGAAGGCCTGCTCAATCACCCCCACCGTGGCCAGGGTGTCGTGCTCCACCTTGAGCAAGGGCACATCCAATTCTTCGGCGCGATTGATCAATTGAGGGAGAGGTTCCCCAGCCCCAGTGAGAATCAAACATTGGGTTGACGCCTCAAGGGCGGCCAGCTGGATGTCGGTGCGATCAGCTCCCGTCACAACAGCCATGTTGCGTCGTTTGCGGAAGAACTCCATGGCGGAATTCACATTCATCGCGCCGATGCTCAGGGTTTCCACCAGCAGTTCCTGCCGTTCCTGGCAACAGATCACCCGGGCATTGAGGCGCCGCACCAACTCGCCGACGGTGACGCTGCGCAGCAAAGGAGAACGGGGCATAACGCCAAACACCTGCAAGCCCAGGCCCTGCAAGGCAGGAACCACCTGTCGCTCCAAGCTGTCGACCTCTTCTGGAGTGACGGCGTTCAGCACCACTCCAACCAGACGGTCACCCAGGGTCTGCTTGGCCGCGAGCAGCGCATCCACACTGCGGCTGTCCTGCCAGAGGTGCACCAGAACGACCTTGGCATCGAGACCTGTGGCTAGCTGCGGAAGGCTGAGGCCGTACAGCAAACCCTCCTGGAGGCTTCCCGCACATTCCAAGAGTGTGAGTCCATCGTCAGACTGAATGCACTGGCGCAGCTCCGCAAAACCTTGGCCAGCGTCCAACTCGCCTTGGCCAAGCCGCTGGGCAGCTGTTGTCGGCGACAGAAGATGCATCGAAGGAATCAAACGCTCAGGCGGCAGATTCAGCGTTTCTCCAACAAATCGAACGTCGTCGTCGATGAGTGGTTGAGGCAACGGCCCCTGATTCGGATCCCAGTCCAGGCTTGTGGCCAGGGGCTTTCCAAACCTGATCTGCTGTCCGGCACGGGCGAGCTGCTGAGCAATCCCAAGAACAAGGGCCGACTTCCCACTGAACGGCTCACACGATCCGATCAACAGTGTCGTTCCCATGGAGGTGATGGCTGACACCACTGAATCTAGGCCTGTTCAGGAGCATCTCCGCGCTCGATCAACAACCACTGCCAGAACCCATTGGGCAAATCGGGCTCCGATGGCTGCAGATGGGAATAATCCATCAACCAGACCACCAGCTGATGGGTGGTGACGGCGAAATCAAAATCTCCCTCGGGATGATCGGGAAAACGAAGCTGACAGTCCAGCCTCTCCATCGGTGCAGCGACCCCATTCCAGCGGAGTTCGTAGGGGTGTCCATCGCTTCCGACCACCGGACGCCGCCCCATCAGTGCGCCCCGCCCCAGGATCTACAGGGCTGCGGATAGATCCTGCTCGCGACTGACGCCACCGCAGTAGGGAGCGAACAGAACCAGTTGGGCGGCATCTGACAAAGCTGGTGCTTGATTCGTGCTCCGCTCGTTTCAAGGATGCCCCAAGCTGGCCCCATGGCCCAGTCCCCCTTTCTCGGCAAACGGATCGGCATCACAGGCGCTCGTGGAGCCCTCGGCGCAGCTCTGGCCCGTTGCCTCCGTTCCGCAGGCGCCCACGTCGTCGGTTTCACCCACGGATCCATACCTCCAGAGCAAGCGGACGGCCCACACCGTTGGGTGAGCTGGAGCTGCGGAGACGAAGCCAGCTTGGACGCCGATCTGGAGGAGCTCGATGTTCTGGTGCTGAACCACGGGATCAATCCTCAAGGCGGCCAAAGTCCTGAAGTGATCAATCAGGCGCTGGAGATCAACACCTTGAGCAGCTGGAGGCTGATGCAGCGATTTGAGGCCATCAGCAGAGCATCGCCGCAGGCTGATCCGAGGGAGGTGTGGATCAACACCTCAGAGGCTGAAATTCAGCCTGCCGTCAGTCCCGTTTATGAGCTCACCAAGCGAATGCTGGGGCAACTTGTGAGCATCCGCGGTGCGGTGCTTGATGCCACCGGACGAGAAGCCCTGATCCTTCGCAAGCTGGTGCTCGGCCCCTTTCGCTCATCGCTCAATCCGATTGGGGTGATGAGCGCCGATTTCGTCGCAAGCCAAGTGCTTCGCCAGGCGAGCTGGGGATTTCGCCTGGTGATCGTGACACCAAACCCACTGACGTATGTTTTGATGCCTCTGACCGAGCTTGGACGGCGGATCTACAGCCAGATCCTCAGTCGCCCCGATCGGTAAGGATCTCGCATCCATCACTGGTCACCAGAACGGTGTGCTCCCACTGCGCCGAGAGAGAGCCGTCGCGGGTCACGACAGTCCACTGATCCCGCAAGGTGCGGCAGGCCTTGCTGCCGGCATTGAGGATGGGCTCAATCGCCAGGGTCATGCCAGGACGCAGAGTGACGTTGGGGAGCTCGTCGGTACGGAAATTGAACACGGAAGGTTCTTCGTGCAGGTTCCGGCCGACACCGTGGCCGGTGTAATCCTCCACAACACTGAACCCGTTGGCCTTGACGTGGTCTTCAACGGCTCCAGCGATATCCAGCAAGGTGTTACCTGCTTTGACCTGGCTCAGACCAGCCATCAAGGCTTCCTTGGCAACACGGCTCAAGGTCTGTGCTTCCTGGGGTGCATCTCCCACGCAGATCGTGATGCAGCTGTCGCCGTGGTAGCCCTCGAAATAGGCGCCGGTATCCACCTTCAGCAGATCGCCCTGGCGGATCACACGCTTCGGACTGGGGATGCCATGCACCACTTCGTTGTTGATGCTGGCGCAGATGCTCGCCGGAAAACCGTGATAGCCCTTGAAACTTGGGGTCGCCCCCATCTCTCGAATGCGTTTTTCCGCATAGGCATCAATATCTCCCGTCGTCTGACCTGGCTCCACCATTCCCATCACCTCCCGCAGCACGGTGGCGACGATGTGGCTGGCCTGGCGCATGATCTTCACTTCACGGGCTGATTTGATCTCAACGCCGCGACGCTTCTGAATGCGCGGGCCCGTCGCCGTCACTTGCCCCTGCGCTGCCTGGGTGGATGCCAGAAGATCAGCAAAGAGATTCATGGCTCAGCCCAATATCCGTCACGCTATCAACAGCAACCGAATTGATGCCGGTCATGTCGCTGCTTGCGCGCTTGCGGGAACTGCATCGAAGCGTTGCACCCTTCGTTCTGGCGCCCTTGTTGGTGACGGTGTTCTCCGGTGTCAGTTACCGCCTGGCCCGGGACTGGTTCGGAGCCAGCCGAGACCAGGTTCACTGGTTAATGGTCGTGCACGAGGGGGAATGGCTTGGTTCCACCCTGGAACCGGTCGTCGTTCTTCTCAACGCCATCGGCCTGCTGTGGATGCTGATCACAGGCATAGGGCTCCTGATTGAGCGATGGCGTCGAAAGGTACACTCATAGTTTGGCGATTCAACGCGGAGCTGGGATGGCAGCCGATTCGAAGGACACAGCGGTGACCGACGACAACACCGAAACGGCTGTGGAAACAGCACCTGAGGCAGCGGCGAAGGCCAGCAATGCTTCTGGTGCCCCTGCCAAGAAACTGAGCCCTGAGGCCCTGATTCGCTCCTTTGAGTCGTCTCAGCAGAAGGATGATCTCCCTGAGATCTACGTAGGCGACACCGTGCGCGTTGGTGTTCGCATCAGCGAGGGCAACAAGGAGCGTGTTCAGCCCTACGAAGGCGTGGTGATTTCCAAGCGCCATGGTGGCCTTAACCAGACCATCACCGTGCGCCGGATTTTCCAGGGCATAGGTGTTGAGCGGGTGTTCATGCTGCACAGCCCCCAGGTGGCTTCCATCAAGGTGGAACGGCGCGGTAAAGTGCGCAGGGCGAAGCTTTTCTATCTGCGGGAACGGGTGGGCAAGGCCACCCGCGTGAAGCAGCGCTTCGATCGCTGAGGTTTCGACCTCGTTCAATCAGTTGCCAACTTCAACGTTGGCTGAGGGGTACATCGCCTTGCGCCGTTAGTTCAGTTGGTAGAACGCAGGTCTCCAAAACCTGATGTCGGGGGTTCGAGTCCTCCACGGCGCGTCCGATGTTCCCCTCGTGCAGTTTCCCGGTTCTGAGCATGGAGTTGGATCTTCAACCTGGTGATGTTGTGAAGGTGTTGGAGTCAGCCGCCCTCGGCTGGGTCCGTGCCCGAGTGATACGCGTCAAGTCCGGCGGCCGTGTGGTCGTTCAGAGTGATCAAGGGCGTGAATTCACAGCCCGCGGCAATCAGGTTCGGCTCATCGAACCTGCAGGATTCCGTCCCTGAATCGTTAGACGTTCGGCGTTGAGCCGATGTTTTTCCTCATGTCCCGGCGACTCTTTCGTCGGGATTTTTTTGTGGCGGCGCCCGGATGACAAAACCAGGCTGATCCATGGCTCGGTTGTTGACGGAGGGCAGGGCGACAGTTGATACTGATCAGGTCGCGCAAGCGACACAGATCAGATTCTTCGGAGCGCGTCTCGCGAGTTCTGAATCAGATCTGGGACCGTAGTTCAACCGGTTAGAGCACCGCCCTGTCACGGCGGAAGTTGCGGGTTCGAATCCCGTCGGTCCCGTTCTCACCACCAAGAGCCACGATGGTGCGCGTTCGATTGGCCCCCAGCCCGACGGGCACGCTCCATATTGGAACGGCGCGAACCGCTGTTTTCAATTGGCTTTACGCCAAGCACGAGCAAGGCGCGTTCGTGCTGCGCATTGAAGACACCGACAAGGAGCGGTCCAAGCCCGAGTACACCCAGAACATTCTCGAAGGCTTGCAGTGGCTCGGGATCGATTGGGACGAGGAACCCGTCATCCAGAGCGAACGGGTGGGTCAGCACCGTGATGCCATACAGACCCTGCTCGATCGGGGATTGGCCTACCGCTGTTACGCAAGCGAAACGGAACTCACGGCCATGCGCGATGCGCAGAAAGCGGCCAATCAAGCCCCGCGCTACGACAACCGCCACAGGTCTCTGACCCCCGAGCAGGAGCGGGCGTTTCAGGCAGAAGGCCGTGAAGCGGTGATTCGCTTTCGCATCGATGACGCTGCCGAAATTCGCTGGAATGATCTGGTGCGTGGCGCCATGAGCTGGCGAGGCTCAGACCTTGGCGGAGACATGGTGATTGCCCGTCGCGCCCCGGCGGATCAAATCGGCGACCCCCTCTACAACCTTGTTGTGGTGGTGGATGACGCCGCGATGGACATCACCCATGTGATCCGCGGTGAAGATCACATTGCCAACACCGCCAAGCAACTGCTCCTCTACGAAGCGCTGGGCCTGCCCTTACCGACCTTTGCCCACGCTCCTCTCATCCTCAATGCCGAGGGACGCAAGCTCTCAAAACGGGATGGGGTGACCTCCATCAACGACTTCCGCGCCATGGGTTACACCCCTGACGCCATCGCCAACTACATGACCTTGTTGGGATGGTCCGTACCGGAGGGCATGGAGGAACGGTTCAGCTTGCGTGAAGCCGCAGCCGTTTTTGGTTTTGACCGCGTCAACAAAGCCGGGGCGCGTTTCGACTGGGACAAGCTCAACTGGCTGAATGCCCAGGTTCTGCACGGCTGGACGGCAGACCATCTTCTGGAAGAACTGACGCCGCTTTGGACCGAACGGGATTGGACCGCTCCCAGCGACAAGAGCTGGTGCCTGGACCTCTGCGCCTTGCTGGGGCCATCCCTCACCCTGCTCAAAGATGGCGTCGATCAGGCGGAACCGTTCTTTGATCGTCCGGAACTCCAGGACGATGCCCTCGAGCAACTCGCGATCGACGGAGCCAAAGCTGCCATTGCGGACCTGCTTCAGCGGCTCGAGAACAACCCTTGGGACGGCAGCGACGTTGATCAAGCCAAGGCTTGGCTGGGGGATGCCGCCAAAGCAGCCGGTGTGAAGAAAGGGGTTGTGATGAAGTCAATGCGCGCCGCTCTGCTGGGGCGTCTTCAAGGCCCCGATCTGATCACCACCTGGTCATTGCTGGCCCGAATCGGTGAGGACCTGCCGCGTTTGCGCCGCTGCCTCGGCTGAGGCAGGCTCATCATCCTCGGCTTTAACCAGGCCAAGAGCCTGAGCCAACGGCTGGGCAGTGAGGCCCTGGAGACCAACGGTCATCAGGATGGTGAGGAACACCAACCCCTGAAGGCGTCCTGCCCCCAGGATGCCGGCCTGCTCCAAGCGAATCGCGAAGAGAGAGGCCACCGCTGCGGTGACGATGCCTCGCGGAGCGAGCCAGCCCAGAAACAGCCGTTGTTCAAGCTTGTAGGGCAACCCGATGGTGGCCAAACCCACGCCGATCGGACGCACCACGAGCATCAACGACAGCACGCAGAGGATGCCGCCCCAACCCAGCGGACTGAGTTCAGCCCAGGAGACGTCAGCAGCCAGCAGCGGAAACAGCATTGTGATCGCCAACTGCGCCAGTTCCTGAATCAAACCATCCAATTCAGCGGTGTGGGGGCCTGGACGTCGACCCACAACGATGCCCGCCGCCACCGATGCAGGCAGGGCGGATTCCGGCAGCAGCCATTCACTGACGCCATACATCAGAAACAGCAAACCCAGACTGAGCTGAAGCGGGAGCCCCTTCAACTGATCGGGTTTGAGCCGTCGCAGCAGTTCTGAGAGCAACCAGCCGACGCTCGCGCCAATCAGCACACCACCGCCCAATCGATACAGCAGGCCGAGCATCACCTCCCGCCAACCATGCAGGTTGCCAAGAACAAGCTCCAACAGCAGCAGGGCTAAAACGGCACCGATGGGCTCAAGCACCAGGCCCTCAGCCTCCAGCACTTCGCCCAGAGGAGGAGCGAGCCGAATTTGACGCACCAGGGGTGTGACCACCGTTGGCCCCGTTGCCAGCACAATGGCACTGAACACAGCCGCCAGCGACCAGCTGAGGCCCGCAAGCCAATGGGCCGCCAACAGACCGCCTCCCAGGGAGATCAACAGACGCAGGGCTGCGATGCGCTGCACCGTGGCCTTGATCGTGTCTCCAGGCAGACGCAGATTCAGTCCACCATCGAACAGCACCAGGCTGACGAGAAGACCCACCACGGTTCCAAGCCCGGAGCCGAGATCAAGGGGTTCCACCCAACCCAGACCAGAGCGACCGATCAGCAGCCCCGACAGAAGCAGCAACACCACCCCAGGAAATTCCGACTTGGCCGCCAGAAAACGGGCTGCAGCACCCGAGGAAACCGTGACGCCCCAGAGGAGGCCCAGACGCTCAGGCGTCATCGACAGAGGAGAACTGAGGTTCCATGCGCACGCCGATCACCGCTTGGGGGCGTACGACCAGATACTCGCCCTCCAAATCACTGAGGGGAACGTTGACGAAACCGCCCTGGTTCTCGGCATTGACCACCCCTTGGTACCACTCCTGGAAGGTCTCGAGTTTCGGAAAAAACACCCGTTCGGTTTGCCCTCCCACGAGGTGGAGATGGACGGCGTAGCGACGGGGCGTACGGGACATCAGCGCGGAAAGACATCCATCACGGTCCCCACAGGATGACGGATCGGTTCCGGGTCTGACCAGAGAAGAGGGCGAAGACAAGTGTTACGCGGGGCATAAAGCGGATGGCGCGGTTGCCCCGAGGCCGTCTGCCCGAGCATCAGAGGATGCGGCGAGTCGGGAACGGAGCGTCGGCGGTGCGGCAGCAAACGCTGAATGGTTCCAAGAACCAGCTGAGCCCGGTCCCATCGCGCCCCATTCGCCCCCCATCCACACCAGAGATCAACCCCCGATGTTCGGGACCAGTGGTTGAACCAGCGGTTCAAGATCGCGTCGTTCTGCTCACCGATGGGGTCCTTCACCCGCAGCAGCGCCGCCGGAGACGGCGACATCCGGGCGAACAGATTCAGCACCAGCAACTCCCGATATCCCCATTGCCTGGCGAAGCCGATCAAACGGCGCAGGGTCGGATCATCACGCTGGCCATCAGCTCTCGAGGGATTCAGTCCCACGAAAAGGAGGCACCCTTCGCCGGCACCCAGGCAGCGCCGCAGCCACCAGCGGTAACAACCATCGCTGCTGAGGGACGCTTCAGACCCCGAGCTGTCGCCGACAGCGTTCAAGGATGCGTTCGCTGGCGTGTCCATCGCCGAAGGGGTTAACGGCGCGGGACATCTCTTGATAGGCCGTGGCATCCCCAAGCAGCCGCGAGGTCTCCTCCAGGATCACATCGGAATCGGTGCCCACCAGCCGGGCGGTGCCCGCATCAACGGCCTCCGGCCGCTCTGTGGTTCGCCTTAGAACCAGCACGGGTTTGCCGAGCGCAGGGGCCTCCTCCTGGAGACCACCGGAATCGGTGAGCAACAGGCAGCAACCTTTCATCGCTGCAACGAGACGGTCGTAGTCCAGTGGTTCGGTCAGAACCACTCGGGGATGGCTTCCAAGCAGGGCCTGCAACGGTTCACGCACCGTAGGGTTGCGGTGCATCGGCAGAAGAAGCGCCGTGTCGGGGTAGCGCTCAAGCACCTGCAGCATTCCTGCAGCGATGTCGTGCAGCCGCTCACCCCAGTTTTCACGGCGATGCACCGTGGCGAGGATCACCCTCTGTTGATCCCAGTTGAGGCCATCAAACTGAACATCCGGCGCCGATTCCGCCATCAACAACAAGGCATCGATCACTGTGTTGCCGGTCACGGCGATCTCCCCGACCACCCCGGATGCTTTCAGGTTTGATTCAGCCTTGAGCGTCGGCGCGAAATGAAGGGTTGCGATCTGAGAAAGGAGCCGTCGGTTGGCTTCTTCCGGGAAGGGATCCAGAAGATTGTCGGTGCGCAGGCCGGCCTCCACATGACCAACCGGGATCTGCTCGTAAAACGCAGCCAAACCAGCGGCAAACGCCGTGGTGGTGTCGCCCTGCACCAGAACCAACTGCGGGGGGTAGGCCTGAAAGTCTTCCCGCAGCCCCTGCAGCGCAGCACAGGTGACATGGGTCAGGCTCTGACGGGGTGCCATCAGATTGAGATCCTGATCCGCCTGGAGATGGAACAGATCCATCACCTGGCCCACCATTTCGCGGTGCTGACCGGTCAGGACGACACGGGTCTGCAATGCATCACAGGCTTGAAACGTCCGGATGACCGGAGCCAGCTTGATCGCCTCCGGACGCGTTCCCAGAACGATCGTGACGCGGGGCTGTTCAGCCATTCCATCCAGACGGACCGCTGGAGTTTACGGGCGTTAACCCGGAGAGAACAGTGAGAAATCCGTGCCAGTTGCCAGCATCGAGACGATCCTGAAAACAGATCCCTCGCCATCAACTTGGCTCAGCCGGTCTTCCCCCCCAGCCTCCCGCCGCGCCCAACCGCCGCCCGTAGCCCAGAACGACTTCGGGAGGTTCACAACCCGGCGCCCCGATCCGCTGCAGATGGCTCTCTAAGCCTCGAGGAGATCGTTCGAATCGCCAATGATGCCGGCCATTCCGATGTCCACCTGGGGGTGGGGGAAGTGCCGCGCTACCGGGCCCGGGGAGACATGCAGGGCACGGATTTGCCGGTCACCCGCGCCGAGGTCTTTCAGGGATGGCTCCAGGAAATCCTGACGCCACAGCAGATCGATGGCTTCAACCGCGACAAGGAATTTGACGGCTCCCATGCCTTCCCCTTCGTGCGCGTGCGCATCAACCTGATGGATTCACTGCGGGGCCCGGCGATGGTGCTGCGCCTGATTCCGCAGACGATCCTCACTATGGAGTAGCTGCATCTCCCCAGCGTGCTGGAGAGCCTCGCGGCCCGGCCGAAGGGACTGATCCTGGTGACCGGACCGACAGGGTCCGGCAAAAGCACAACCCTGGCGGCCATGATCGACTGGATCAACCGCAACGAGGCACGCCACATCCTCACGATCGAGGATCCCGTCGAGTTCGTGCACGAGAGCCGCAAGTCCCTCATCCGGCACCGGGAAGTGGGGTTGCACACCCTCAGATTCCACAACGCCCTGAGGGCTGCTCTGCGGGAAGACCCCGATGTGATTCTGGTGGGCGAAATCCGGGATCAGGAAACCCTTTCCACGGCACTGGAAGCGGCCCAGACCGGCCACCTGGTGTTCGGGACGCTGCACACCAATTCAGCGGTGAAGACCGTGGAACGGGTACTCGGCATGTATCCGCCTGAAGAGCAGGAGAGTGTGCGCCGTTCGTTATCCGAGTCGTTGCTTGGGGTGGTCGCCCAGGGATTGATCAAGACGACAGATGCAAAACGGACGGGTTATCACGACATCCTGATCAACACCGACGCCTGCAAGGACTACATCCAGCGGGGGGCGCTCGATGAGGTGGAGGACATCATGGAGCGCAGCAGATTCGATGGGATGGTGACCACCAATCAATTGCTGCTGGCCCTGGTGGAGGCGGGTCGCATTGACGGCGATCAAGCGGTTGCCGTCAGCCTCAAACCCAACGAGCTGGCTCAGGCCCTCCGGGGCCGAAGCTGATCAGCCACCGCTGAACACACGCACCAAAAGAACAACAGCGATACCTGCGGAGAGGCCGATCATCGCCAGACGGCCGTTCCAGATTTCGGCCTGTGGAGTGAAGCCACGCTTCCAGGCGTTCAGCTCATCAGCCTCCACGGGCTCCGGAGCATCGGGTCTGGTTTCCGGTTGGTCCACGACGCAGAGACCGAAGAGTTCCTTCAAGCCTAAAAGGCTCACCTAGAAGGGTGGGTCTGGTGTGTAAAGCGCATTGGCCTGATCCAAGGGCCAGCGGGCTGCAACGCCGGATTCAAGAGACGTGCAAGCAGGGTTATGGCCCAGACGCAGCAAGGCCGCAGCCCCGATCATGGCGGCGTTGTCGGTGCAGAAGGCCAGCGGAGCGATGGAGACCGTTATGCCCCGCTGCTTCCCCTGTTCGAGCATGCTCTGGCGCAAGCGACGGTTCGCTGCGACGCCCCCAACCATCACCAGTTGCTGAACACCGTGGTCCTCAGCACAGCGAAGACTGCGCTGCACCAGAACATCGGCCACCACCTGTTCAAAACTGGCGGCGAGGTCGGCAAGAGGCAGCGGATCAGGGTTTTGCCGCAAAGTTTCCACAGTGCGGAGCATGGCGGTCTTCACACCACTGAAGGAAAAGTCGTAGGGATGAAAACCGCCGCCCGGCAATGAAATCCGCCCCTTGGGCAGGCGAAAGCGCGTTGCATCACCCGTTTCGGCTACTGCCTGGATGGCAGGGCCTCCGGGGTATCCCAGACCAAGCAGGCGGGCCACCTTGTCGAAAGCTTCTCCAGCGGCATCGTCGTGGCTTCGACCGAGCCGCGTCATCCCGCCGTCGTCAGCCACCAGGATCAGCTCCGTGTGGCCCCCGCTCACAAGCAACACCAGATAGGGAGCCTGCGGTGGGGCATCTCCAAGCATCACCGAGGCCAGATGGCCCTCCAGGTGATGAACGCCGAGAAAGGGGCGCTGATGCAGCGCAGCAAGGGTGCGACCCGTCACCGAGGCCACCATCAGAGCCCCGGCCAGACCTGGAGTGATCGTGGCCGCGATGGCATCCAGCTGCCCCAGAGCGACACCCGCCTCGTCAACCACGGTCTCCACCAGCCCCGGCAGGGCCTCGACGTGGCGGCGCGAAGCGATTTCGGGCACAACACCACCCCAACGGGCATGCTCCTCAACCTGAGATGCAATCCGCGACGCCAGAACCTCGATTCGCCCATCCGCGTGACGGCGCAGGACCGCTGCAGCGGACTCGTCACAACTTGTTTCGAGGGCAAGCACTGCATGCATCGAAGCGATGCGCCTCCCCTACTGTCCGACTTGTGACATCTTGCCCTTTCGGGGCACCGTTCAGAGGAATTGTTCCGATGCGTCGTCTCTTCGCCGTCGTGCTTTCAGCACTCCTGGTGTTCGGCTTCGCCCCCGTCGCCAAGGCGGATGTGGCTGGCCTCACCCCCTGCTCAGAAAGCGCCCGCTTCCAGCAGCGTGCTGCCGCTGCTACCACGCCTCAGGCCAAAGCTCGCTTCGAGATGTACAGCCAGGCCTCCTGTGGTGAGGATGGCCTTCCCCACCTGATTGTCGATGGCCGCTGGAGCCACGCCGGTGATTTTGTGTATCCCGGAATCATGTTCCTGTACGTCGCCGGCTGCATCGGCTGGGCCGGTCGTGAGTACCTGAAAGCAACTCGCGGCAAGAATGCTGCCCAGTACGAAATCTTCATCGATCGCAGCATCGCCATCAAGAGCCTTCTGGCTGCTGCCACCTGGCCCCTGGCTGCCTTCGGTGAATTCACCAGCGGCAAGCTGCTCGAAGACGACAGCAAGGTGACTGTTTCACCACGCTGATTCAAACGACTTCAACCATTGCTCTCTCAACAATGAACAAGTTTCTGACCGCAGCTCCAGTGGTTGCAGCCATTTGGTTCACCGCCACCGCAGGAATCCTGATCGAGTGGAACCGCTTCTTCCCCGATCTTCTCTTCCACCCAATGTAAATCTGGGTTGATTTTCAGAAGGGCAAGGGAACCTTCGGGTTCCCTTTTTTTGTGCCTGCCCCCGTTGCGAAAGTGAGGGTTGCGACGATCAGCGTTGCAAAAAGCAGCTCTGCTTTATCCCAGACCCATCAGCGTCTCCACCTGGTTTAACGCTGATTCGAGATCGTCATTGATCACGACAGCATCGAATTCCTGTTGGGCCTCGAGTTCCTCGCGAGCGCGAGTCAAGCGGCGCTGAATGGCATCCTCCGCATCGGTTCCGCGCCCACGGATCCGGCGCTCCAATTCTTCAAAGCTGGGAGGAGCCAGAAAAATCTGAAAACCGTCCGGAAAACTGCGACGCACCTGGCGGGCACCTTCCAACTCAATCTCCAGAAGCACGGGGCGCCCCGCCGCCATCTGTTCTTCCACAGGACCTCGGGGGGTGCCGTAGCAATTCCCCGCGAATTCCGCCCACTCGAGAAAACCTCCCTGCTCCACCAAGCCCTCAAACCCCGCACGGCTGTGGAAGAAGTAGTTGATGCCGTTCTGCTCCCCCTGGCGCGGAGAACGTGTGGTGGCCGAAACCGACAGCCAGATCTGGGGGTGCCGTTCCAGCAGCTGGTTCACCAGCGTTCCCTTGCCGACTCCACTGGGGCCGGTGATCAAGGTGAGCTTTCCACTGGTGGACATCGCGGCGTCTGCGTGGGTCAGCAGAGTAGGAAGCCCCAATGCCCCACCCGGTGCTCCAGGTGATCGCCTCCACCAGCCTGCAGCCAATGGATCTCACCACGCTGCGCGCGGTGCTCTGGGATCTGCGCCCAAAGCTGGTGCCCAGCCGCTTCGAGAAGGCCCAACAACCGGACCCGGCAACGATTCAACTGGGATGCCGCAGCCTCAAGGGGATGGTGTGGCTGGAACTGAGCTGGCAAGCGGAGGCCCCTCGGCTGGTGGAGGTCAACCCTCCCCCGCGCAGCGGCAGCGGCAGCACCTTCGCCCAACAGTTGCAACACAGCCTCCGCCAGCTGGCTCTGGTGGAGCTCCACCAGAGTGGTTTTGAACGGGTGGTGGAATTCCGGTTTGCCCAACGCCCTGGGGAACCGATCCAGCGGGTGCTCGTGCTGGAGCTGATGGGACGGCACAGCAACCTGCTGCTGCTGGATGAGCAGCGCCGGATCATTGCCCTGGGGCGACAGGTCCGGGACCATCAGTCCCGCGTGCGCCCTCTCTCCACCGGTGATTCCTACAGCCCACCCCCGATGCTGCAGGGGTTGGCACCGGATCCAACGGAGGGCTTTGAACGCTGGAAGGAGCGGCTCTCTCTCGTTCCGATCGCCCTGCGCAAGGCCCTGCAGCAGACCTATCAGGGGATCAGCCCAGCCCTTGCTCTACAGCTCGCCGGCGACAATCTGAACACCCCGGTGGACAGCCTGGATGCACGCCACTGGTGCCACCTGTTTGAACGCTGGTCCCTCTGGTTGGACCAGCTCGAGCGTGAGCAGTTCGCCCTGGTGGTGGAGAACGACGGTCGTTACAGGGTCTGGGGAGCTCCCCAGGGTGAAGTGCAGCCACAGCCCGCTCTGGCGCTCACCCTGGGATCCCTGCATCAGCAATCCCAAGAGCAACGGGCCCTGGCACGGGTCAGCCAAGATCTGCGTCAACGCCTGGAGCGTTGGCGCAGCAAAGAACAGGCAGCTCAGCAGGACCAACACCAGCGCCTGAAGGCCACCGATGGGCACGAGGCTCTTCAACGCCAGGCGGACGCTCTCCTCTGCCTCGGAAACCCAAGCCGCGACCAGATCGATGAAGCCCAGTCGCTCTATCGCAGGGCCAAAAAACTGCGGAGATCGCGCCCGATCCTTGAGCAGCGGCTGGAGCACCATCAGCAACGGCTTGAGCTGATCAGCGCGAGCGAAACCTTCATCGAAGATCAACTGGGTGCCACCTGGCAGGACGGCCCGGCGCGCCTCGCCGCCCTGAATGATCTGCGGGAGGAACTCGATGAGCTGTTGCAGCCCAAGGAACGCCGTCGCAGCACGCGACAGCAGCGTCAACGGGACCAGCCCAAGCCGCTGGAACTGAACACTCCCGGAGGTCTCAAGGTGCAGGTGGGGCGGAACCACCGCCAGAACGACTGGATCTCGCTGCGCCAGGCCCGCAGTGGTGACCTCTGGTTTCACGCCCAGGAATGCCCAGGCAGTCACGTGGTGTTGAAGAGCTCCAACGGGCTGGCCGAGGAATCCGACCTGGCGATGGCTACGGATCTGGCGGCCTATTTCAGCCGCGCACGGGGCAACACGCGGGTGGCGGTGGTGATGGTGCCCACCGATCAGCTGCAGCGCATTCCCGGTGCCGGCCCGGGCACCGTGCGCCATGGACAAGCTGAAATCCGCTGGGGGGATCCCCAGGGCGCGGAAGAGCGGCTGCTTGCCCCTAGCCTGAGCCCACATTCGGGCTGACCTGTTGCGCCGCCCGCCCTGCGTCCGTGTCTGAGCGCCCCGAAGGTCCCCCAGCTCTGCAGCCACCACCGCCCATTCGCATTGGGAGGGCACCTGGTGATGCCGATCTACCCAATGAGGTGGAGATGCCTCTGGTGGATCACCTTGAGGAACTGCGTCAACGGGTTCTGCGCAGCTTGCTGGCCGTAGTTGTTGCAGCGCTGACCTGCCTGCTGGGGGTTAAACCTCTGGTGCGCCTGCTGGAAGCGCCAGCAAGCGGAATTCATTTCCTTCAACTGGCACCGGGCGAGTTTTTATTCGTCTCACTGAAGGTAGCCGGCTACGCCGGCCTCACCCTGGCCCTGCCCTATGTGCTGTTTCAGATCCTGGCCTTCGTGCTGCCGGGCCTGACGATCCGCGAACGACGCCTGATTGCCCCTGCCGTCGCCGGCTCCGCGGTTCTGTTCATGGCGGGCCTGGCCTTTGCCTGGTGGGCCCTGGTACCAGCCGCCCTTCGTTTTCTGGTGAGCTACGGCGCCGATGTGGTGGAGCCGCTCTGGTCGATCGAGCGTTATTTGGATTTTGTTCTGCTGCTGATGCTGGCCACCGGGCTGGCGTTTCAGCTCCCTGTTCTGCAACTGCTCCTCGGGGCCCTGGGGCTGGTGCGCTGGCGGCCGATGCTTGGGGCCTGGCGCTGGGTTGTTCTGGGCTCAGCCCTGGCTGGAGCTGTGCTGACGCCATCCACCGATCCGATCACGATGCTGCTGCTGGCTGGAGCGATCACGGCACTGTTTCTGATCGGCGTCGGCCTGGTGGCCCTGACCGAATCCTTCAGACCAGAAACTCCTTGATCAGCGTTTCCGCCTCCGGCCCTGCCGCCTCCAGCGGAAGACTCAACGCCTTACCAAGACGGGGTTTGTCACGGGTGGAACCGAGCCATTGGCGCACCTCACCCGCCAAACCAAGACGATTCACAACATCCAGCACCTCACCGAGATGCTGCCGATAGGCCTCAAGGTCCATCGGAAACGACTGTTGCTCGAGATAGGCCCACATCACCTGGAGGTACAAACGACGGCGTCGAACCACCAGCTGAAGGTCGTAAGTCGCCCGCCAGCGCTGGCGTAAGCAGGCCATCACCTCGTCAACACTGAGCGGCGGCTCGGGCACGGGCTTGGCGATTTCAAGCACAGAAGATGAAGCGGCAGGGGTAGGTAGACGCCTGTCGTTGCAAAGCTTGACAGGCACTTAAGCATCCATAATGAACGCCATTCTGAGCTGGATGAACGTCCGCCATGACCCAACTCTCCTCGAGCGATGTGCCCGGAATGGGTCGTCGGCAGTTCATGAATCTGCTGACGTTCGGCTCTGTCACCGGTGTGGCCCTGGGAGCCCTCTACCCGGTGGCGAACTACTTCATCCCCCCCAAGGCCGCAGGCAGTGGCGGTGGCACCAGCGCCAAGGATGAGCTGGGCAACCCGATCACAGCCAGCGGCTGGCTCTCCAGCCATCCCGAGGGCGATCGCAGCCTGGTGCAGGGCCTCAAAGGCGATCCCACCTATTTGATCGTTGAAGGCGAAGACGCCATCGGCAGCTACGGCATCAACGCCATCTGCACCCACCTCGGTTGCGTTGTTCCCTGGAACAGCGGCGCCAACAAGTTCATGTGCCCCTGTCATGGCAGTCAGTACGACGCCACCGGCAAAGTGGTCCGTGGCCCTGCCCCTCTCTCCCTGGCCCTGGCGAACGTCAGCGTGGAGAACGACAACGTGTTCGTGAGCCAGTGGACCGAGACCGACTTCCGAACTGGTGATAAGCCCTGGTGGGCCTGATCTTTCCCTTCCCTACGCCTGCATCCCCCTCACCGTCCCATGCGTCGTCACCTCTCGCTTTTCCTTGGATCGCTGGTCATCGGACTGGCTCTGCTGATCGCTCCGGCTGCCAGCTGGGCATATCCCTTCTGGGCCCAACAGAACTACGACAGCCCCAGGGAAGCCACCGGCAAGATTGTTTGCGCCAACTGCCACCTGGCCAAAAAGCTGACCCAGGCTGAAGTTCCTCAATCGGTCCTCCCCGACAGCGTCTTCACCGCTAGCGTCAAGGTTCCTTATGAAAAGGGTCTGCAGGAGATCGGTGCCGACGGCAGCGATGTGGGTCTGCAGGTGGGCGCTGTTGTGATGCTTCCTGATGGCTTCACCCTGGCTCCTCAGGACCGCTGGACCGACGAGATCAAGGAAGAAACAGAAGGCGTCTACTTCACCCAGTACAGCGACGACCAGCCCAACATCCTGCTTGTGGGACCGATTCCTGGTGATGAGCACCAAGAGGTCGTCTTCCCTGTGCTGTCCCCTGATCCGGCCACCGACAGCAACATCCACTTCGGCAAGTACCAAATCCACGTGGGTGGCAACCGTGGCCGTGGCCAGGTGTATCCCACCGGTGAGAAGAGCAACAACACCGTCTACACGGCTCCTGCCAGCGGCAGCATTGCCTCCATCGAACCCGGCGACAACGGCGCCAGCGTGGTCAGCATCAAGGCTGCTGACGGCAGCAGCGTGAGCGAGACCATTCCGGTTGGTCCTGAAGTTCTGGTCAGCGTTGGTGACAGCATTGAAGCCGGTGCTGCCCTGACCAACGACCCCAACGTGGGCGGCTTCGGCCAGGTGGACGCAGAGATTGTTCTGCAGAACCCCGTTCGGATCTACGGCCTGCTCGCCTTCTTCGCGGCGGTGGCTCTGGCTCAGATCATGCTGGTGCTGAAGAAGAAGCAGATCGAAAAGGTTCAGGCTGCTGAAGGCAACTTCTGATCGCTATGGCTGTTGAAGCCCTGTTTCCCCTGGCGACCTTCCAGTCGCCAGGGGAATTTTTGCCTCACACCCAAAACTGGTTCCTTCCGCTGCGTTGGTACGGGCTGCTGATTGCAACAGCCGTCTTGATTGGACTGAACCTCTCCAGCCGACTGGCCAAGCTTCGACAGCTGGAGAACAACCTGGTCAGCGATCTGCTGCCCGTGCTCGTGCTGTTTGCCGTGATCGGAGCACGGATTTACTACGTGGCCTTCGAGTGGCACAACTACGCCTCCAACCCGCTCAAGGCCCTGGCCATCTGGGAAGGAGGGATCGCCATCCACGGTGCTTTGCTGGCGGGAACAATCACGCTGATCCTGTTCTGCCGCTGGCGCCGGCAACCCTTCTGGGATGTGCTGGATGCGTTGGTTCCCTCCGTGGCCTTGGGACAGGCCATCGGTCGCTGGGGGAATTTCTTCAATTCCGAGGCCTTCGGGGTTCCAACTGACCTGCCGTGGAAGCTGTTCATCCCGGCGCAGAGCCGCCCTGTGATGTACAGCACGTCGGAATTTTTCCACCCGACGTTCCTCTACGAATCGATCTGGAACCTGCTGCTCTTCGGACTGTTGATGCTGCTCTTTCGCCGCGGACTCAAAGCTCCTGGGATGCTCCCATCGGGCGCCATGAGTTGTGTGTATTTGGTGGGCTACAGCCTTGGCCGTGTCTGGATCGAAGGTCTGCGCATTGATCCTCTCTGCATCGGTTCGCTTCCACCGGCTTGCGACGGGGGAATCCGGATCGCCCAATTGATGAGTTGCACCCTGGTTGCACTCGGCGTACTGGGGCTTTGGTGGCTATATCAACGGAAGCGACCCCTGCCTGATCCATCAGGCCAACGCAGTTGAGTCACGTTGTCAGTTTCGTCGGCGCAGGCCCCGGTGCTCCAGACCTGCTCACTCTTCGCGCGGCTGACCGTTTGAACAAAGCCGACGTGCTGATCTGGACGGATTCCCTGGTCTGTCCAGCCATCGCCGATCTGGCGCCGGCGGATTGCGAACGCATCCGCACCAGCACGACCACGCTCGAAGAGCTGATCCCGCTGCTCATCGAGCGGCAGCGCCAGGGCAAACGGGTGGTGCGGCTCCACGATGGAGACACGGCGCTCTACAGCGCCATCAATGAACAGATCTGCGCCCTAAGTGACGCCGACATCCCTGTGGAAGTGATTCCCGGGATCAGCGCCTACCAAGCGGCAGCCGCCGGACTCGCCAGCGAACTCACCCTCCCAGGCGTGGTGCAAACCATTGTTCTCAGTCGCGCTGGGGGTCGCACCGGCGTGCCGGAACGGGAACAGCTGGATCGGCTGGCCGCCCTGCGCGCCAGCCTTTGCATCTATCTGAGTGCACGACACGTTGAAGAGGTGCAAACCACCCTTCTGGAGCACTACCCCGCCGACACGCCCGTGGCCATCGGACATCGGGTGAGCTGGCCTGATCAGATGCTCACCGTTGTCCCTCTCAGGGAGATGGCTGCGGTGAGTAGGGAACGCAATCTGATTCGCACAACGCTTTATGTAGTGAGTCCGGCCCTTGCCGGTGGTCCCCAGCGCTCACGGCTTTACTCGCCTGACCACGACCACCTGTTCCGTCCAAAACCCCAATAGGCGGTGGTTTAAGATCAATTTGTGCGGGCGATTAGCACAGTGGTAGCGCACTTCCTTCACACGGAAGGGGTCACTGGTTCGAATCCAGTATCGCCCATATTTTTTGGTGGGATTTAATCCCTTTGGCGCTGACTGCACTGTTGGATCGGCCTAAGTTCAGCTTTGAACGAGGTCGATCGACCCATTGATGAACGAGCGGAGTCTTGCGGACGACCAAGTCAAAGCCACGGGTCTGGTTGAAGCAGGGCGACAGTTGGCCGAGGCGCGGGCTGCTGCGGGCCTGAGCCAGAACCAGCTCGCCAGCCAGCTGCACATGGGCGAGGAGCAACTGGCAGCACTGGAACGGGGCGATCAAACCGAATTGCCTGAACCCGTGTTCATCAAGGCCATGGTGCGCCGGATCAGTTCGCATCTGGGTTTGGATGCGGACGCCATGGTTCAAACCCTCGGCCCCCTCACCACCAGAGCGCCCAAACGGGCGACTCCCGGTGCAACACCGCGGGGCAGCGCTCCTCAGAACCGGAGAACATTCAATCCGCTTCCCCTCGTGGCCCTCGCCGGGCTTGCTTGCCTTGGCTTTGTTGTGTGGAACAACGCCTCCGAGTTGACGCGCTTCGCCCAGGGGTTGAAGCCTGCCAATCCAACCCTTGAGCCAAGCGAAACCGATCTGGAGGTGACCAAGGTTGCAGATGAGCGCGATGCCCTCATCGTTCCAGCGCCACCAACCGGAGACCTGGGCCTGACGATCAGCAGCAGCGAACCCAGCTGGATCGCCCTACGGCGTGAGGGAATTGTGGAATTCGAAGGGCTGCTGAACGGTGAGCGCAGGATTAACAATCCCGACCTGGTGGAGATCTACGCCGGCCGGCCTGATCTGGTGCAGCTGAGTTCTCCCGACGCCGAGACACGCACCCTTGGCGCTGTGGATGACATCCGCTGGATCCCGCTCAGCCCTGCACCCTGACGCGCAGATTCACGCCAACCGCCTCCTTCACCACCTCAGCGCAGCCTTCCAAGCTCCACTGTTCAAGGCTGACGTTCTGGTTGACCCGCTCAGGGACGATCTCCAGATCCAGACTTCCCTTCACCGCATGAATGCGGAGTGCTGAGATCACCGGCTCAGGCCTGCGATCCAGAGCCGCAGCCAAGCGCAGCAGCAGGGCCATCTGATGAACACAACGACGGTTGTCTCGGGTGGCCACAAGCTGCCAGGACTCATGGCGTTTCTTCGGCAGGCTGCGGCGGTGATAGCGGGCAATAGCCGCGACCATCAAGTGCTCCGCCTCGGAATAGCCCAGCAGCTCACCATGACGAATCAAGTACCAGGTGTGCTTGTGGTAAGCGCTGATGTTGATGTGCTGGCCACAGGTATGGAGCATCGCGGCAGCCCAAAGCAGTTCACGCCCTTCGCCACTGTCGTCATGCATCACGCCTCGCGTGGCGTCGTAGAGGCTGAGAGCATGGCTGGCAACCCGTTCAGCCCTGCTCTGGTTCACCGCAAAGCGCTGCACCTGATGGAGCACAGTGCGCTGCCGAATGCTGCTCTGAAAGCTGAAGCGGTCTTCCAGAAGACCCTGGCGAAGCATCCAATCAACGATCAAACCTTCCCTGAGCGCCCGCTCACTGAGCACGAACTCCTCCACACCCAGCATCTTCATGGTGGTTTGCAGGATCAGCGCACCGGGAACGATGATTTCGGCCCGACGATCATTGATAGGAGCCAACTCCCGTCGCTGCGCAGGGGTCATCGTGATCAGACGATCAACCACGTTGTCCAGGCGCTGCCGGGTGACGCGGTACCCATGCAATTTGCGGGGGGGGCGCTCCTCTTCACTCGCCGCAAGGGAGCCAATCGCCATCGCCGTGCCGCTGGTGGCCACCAAAACAGGGGTTTCACCGGGTTTGATCCTGCGACGCACTTTGTCGACCGCAGGTTCAAGCGACCCCTGAATGAAGGCCTTCAGAAACGAACGCCGTTGAGGGGGCATCGGATCATCCCGAACAAAGTCCCGCTGGAGTCGCACAGCCCCCACACGGGTGCTGGTCAGGGCGCGGGCATCACGACCATCGGCAAGGATCAGTTCCGTGGAGCCACCGCCGATGTCGAGCAGAAGATGCGGACGGTCTCCAAACGGCATTCCTGAGAGGACGCCCAGATAGATCAGCCGGGCCTCCTCGGGGCCGCTGACCAAATCCACCTCCATCCCCAGATCGTCGAGAATGGTCTGGAGGAAATCGCGACCATTTGGTGCTTCTCGAACGGCACTCGTCGCCGCTGTGACGATCTGCTCAACCCGGTGACTGGCGGCGAGATCTCTGAACTGTCGAAGGGTTTCCAGCCCCCGTTGCATCGCCGCCTCGGTCAGCTCGCCGGTCTCGGGATCACGCTCCCCCAGACGCGTGGTGGCCTTTTCGGCCTGGATGATCCGAAACGTGCGCAGCTTCGGATCAACGGCTGCCACCAGAAGATGAAAGGAATTGGTCCCGATATCGATGGCGGCGATCCGACGCTGATCAGCGTTCACTGCCTGCGACGCGTCGTTGTTCTGTTCCGTTGGCTGGGCTGGGGCCTTGGCATCCAGCATCAACGTCAGAGCGGCAATGAAATCCACTCTGACACTGACGGCCGAGGCCATCGGGCCCTGACTAGGGTTCTTCAAATCCCGTTGATTGTGATCAGCAGCTCTGCCCGTCTTCAGCCCTGGATCGAACTGCTCCGCTGGAACAAACCCACCGGCCGGCTGATTCTGCTGATCCCAGCAGGCTGGGCCCTCTGGCTGAATCCAAGCGCTCCCCCCAGTGTTGTGCTGATCCTGCAGATCCTTCTGGGGGGCCTGGCGGTGAGCGGAGCAGGCTGCATCGCCAATGACCTGTGGGACCAGCGCTTCGACGGCCAGGTGGAACGCACACAACATCGGCCTCTGGCCAGAGGTGCGCTGCAGCGAGGGCCAGCCTTCGCTCTGCTGCTGATCTTGCTGGGCCTCAGCCTGGCTGTTGTGCTGAGTCTGCCGGCTGCCAGCCTCGGGCTCTGTCTCGCCTTGGCCTGCACGGCCGTACTGCCGATCCTCGGCTATCCATCGGCAAAGCGGTGGTTCGCCTTCCCCCAGGCGGTCTTGGCGCTGTGCTGGGGCTTCGCGGTGCTGATCCCCTGGGCCGCAGCAACGGCCTCCTTGAGCGGGAGTCCTGCCCTGGTGTGCAGTTGGCTGGCAACCGTGGTCTGGACCTTCGGCTTCGACACGGTCTATGCCATGGCCGACCGACGTGACGATGCCAGCCTCGGCTTGCGCAGCAGCGCCCTGAGCCTCGGATCCCGCGTGGTTCCTGTGGTTCGGGGCTGCTACCTCGTGACAGCCATCACCCTTGCCATAGCGGCATGGTCGGCTCAGATCCCAGCACCGTTCTGGCCTCTCTGGTTGCTTGCCGCCGTCTTCATGCAACTCAGCTGCAACCCCTTGAACAAACAGGATGCCTCCATGGGCACCTATGGGAAGCACTTTGCCCAGCAGGTGCAGGCAGGGACGCTGCTCTGGCTCGGCCTGGTTCTGGCCAGGGGATGGGGAGCCTGATGCACATCACCCCGGCTCCTCCGCTCCGCACTGGAGACCGTGTGACCTGTGTGGCCGCCAGTTCAGCCCTGCAGGACGACATCAAGCTGCAGGAGGGCATTGCGGTCCTGCAGAGCTGGGGCCTCGATGTTCAACCCCAGACCTTGGCCAGCCGACGTTGGGGCTACTTCGCAGGGCGCGATGACACGCGCCATGCCGATCTGCATCCAGCAGAACCGGCAGCGCTGCTCGCCTGTGCCCGCGGTGGATGGGGGGCTGCTCGGCTGCTGGAGCAGCCCATCCGCTGGCAGAGCGGCTGGCTGTTGGGCTTTTCCGACGTGACAGCTCTGCTCTGGGCCCGCCAGGCAGCAGGGTTTGCGGGGGGCATCCATGGCCCCTTGCTCACAACACTTGCGGAGGAACCGCAATGGAGCCGAGACCGCTTGCGCAACCTGCTCTTCGGCAACACCGTTCCTGACCTGCAAGGTCGGGGTGGCGGCGGCGGTGTGGGGAGTGGTCCCCTGCTCGTGGCCAATCTGACCGTGGCCACCCACCTGTTGGGAAGCCGTTTCGTGCCCCCCCTCAAGGGAGCCGTTCTGGTGCTGGAGGACGTGGGTGAAGCGCCTTACCGAATTGATCGGATGCTGACCCAGTGGAGGCTGAGTGGCAGCTTGCAGGGCCTGGCGGGTCTGGCATTTGGCAAGTTCGAAGGGTGCTCCGAAGAAACCAGAGACGCCTCCGAAAGCTTCAACCTTGAGCAGGTTCTTGAGGAACGCACGGCTGATCTCGGCATTCCCAGAGTGATGGACCTGCCCGTTGGTCACCGATCCGGAAACGCCGCCCTGCCCATGGGGGCGATGGCACGCCTGGACGGCGAAAACGGCCGGCTCAGCCTGCTGACCTGAGGGCGAGCACGGCCTCCGCCACGGTGAGGTCAAACGGCGTGGTGACCTTGATGTTCGCGGGGCCGGCATCCAAGACCTGCACAGGCCACCCCAGACGCTCGTACAACGACGCATCGTCGGTGACCGTCCAGCCCTGGGCCACCGCCTCAGCGTGGCCGCGACGCAGCTGATCAACGGCAAAGCCCTGCGGCGTCTGCGCAGCCCAAAGCTCCGATCGATCCGGCGTCTCACAAATCACACCATCAGATCCCACGCGCTTGATCGTGTCGCTCACCGGCGTTGCAGCAATCAGCGCCGTGCCGGCCTCCACCACAGCTGCACAGCGATCAAACAACTCCGGTTCAGCCAAACAGCGGGCGCCGTCATGAATCAAGACGTGCCGAGCCTGCTCCGGCAACCCCGCCAGACCACAAAGCACCGACTCCTGCCGCGTGCTGCCGCCCTGGATCCAGTGCACCGGCTTGCTGGGTTTGTCCAGCACCGCAAGGATGGCCTCTCGATCGACCTCCTGGCCGACGATCCCGATCCATTCGATCCGCTCGGAACGCAGGGCCGCCTCCAGGGTCCAGGCAATGACGGGGCGCCCGGCCAACGGCAGCAGCAGCTTGTTGCGATCCGCACCCATGCGCCGACCGCTTCCCGCCGCAGCAATCAACAGATGCACAATCGACTCCTGCCCCAGACAGGCGTAAACGACCTCCATACAATCAGCTCGCACCATGGATGGCGGCGCTGCATGCGAGTTCTTGCCCTGAGCCCGGGTTCGCTCGAAGACCAGCTGGACCGTCTACCGGCTCTGGCCGACATCTGCCAGAAGCTCAACGCCAGCCTGCAGGTGGCCTGTGCCCCCCAGCAGGCAGCTCCATGGAAGCTTCTGCCGTGCCTGGAAAAGCTGTTGCCGTTCAGCTTCGAGGCCAACCCCACCCTTGCGGACTGGGCCAACCTGCTCGGTTGTGTGCGCGAACCCGACTTTCAGATCTGCATCAACTTCGCCGAAGGGCAGCAGGTGAACCTGATGCTGTCGATGAGCCATATCCCCAAACGGTTGGCGGTTGAGGGATTTGCCTGCACCGACCAGGTCAGCGTCGGTGCAGGCTGGACGGCACAGCGTCTCAACCCCTTTCTTCAAGCCCTGGGCCTTGATCTCAAGGCCGATCAGTTCCGCCTGCCCCTGGCGGCAGAGGCTCTTGAGGAAGCCCGTGAAGCACTGCCCAGCGGTGACGGCCCCCTGCTGCTGCTGTCGCCATCCGGCCAGAGGAATGACTGGCCTGCAGCGGAATGGCACCAGCTGCCTGAGACGATCAAAAGCCGCCTACCGGCGCTGCGCAGCATGGTGCTGCCAGCCGAGCTCAGCCTGACCAAACGGGCGGCTTTGGTGGCCAGTGCCGATGTCTTGCTCAGCAGCTGCCCGGTGTCCCAGCGCCTGGCGACCTATTGCGTAACCCCCCTGGTTGCCCTTGGAGCCGAGGCCGCAGACCTTCCCGAGCGCCAGGAGATCCGCTGCCTCAGCCGCCCGCAGGAGCTCGCCACGCTGCAGAGCAGTGATGTGCTGACGGCCCTCGGTTTCTGAGGAGACGTCCGATGAGGCGTCGCCGTGCAAGGGGACAGCTGAAGCTGATCACGGCTCCATGGCGGGGGCCCATCAGTGCCCTCAGTGCTGTGATCTTCGCGGGTGCCCTCGGTTATCGGATCACGGAGGGATGGGACTGGGGCGATTGCCTCTGGATGGTGCTGATCACCATCAGCACCATCGGTTTTGGCGAAGTCGCTCCGCTTTCACCTCCAGGCCGCCTGGTCACCGTCTTGATCGTGGTGGGTGGCTTGGTGGTTGTGCAACTGGCCATCCAACGCGTTCTCGGGCTGAAGGAGTCGGGATATTTCCGCAGACTGCGGGAGTTCCGCTTTCTCCGCATGCTGGAAGGCCTTCACGACCACGTGATTCTTTGCGGCTACGGCCGGATCGGACAGGAGATTGCAGCCCAACTGCAACGGGACGCGGTGCCCCTCGTGGTGATCGAAACCGATCCAGAGCGAAAGGCCGTGGCAGACGAGAATGGCCTCTGGGTGCTTCAGGCCGATGCAACCCTCGATGAAACCCTGCTGGACGCAGGTCTGGAACGCTGCTGCAGCCTCGTGGCAGCCCTACCCAGCGATGCCTCCAATCTTTACGTGATCCTCAGCGCCAAGGACCTACGACCGGATTGCCGGTTGATTGCTCGCGCCAACAGCGATGAGGCCGCCTCAAAGCTGCGGCTGGCGGGCGCCACTGTGGTGGTCAGTCCCTATGTGGCTGGTGGCAGGGTGATGGCCGCTTCGGCGCTGCGACCGCTGGCCCTCAACTTCATGGAGCTGTTGGCGGGCTCCGACTATGAAATCGAGGAATTCCAGCTGAGTCACGACTCTCGGCACCTGATGGAGATCCGCGGGAGGAGCCTGGCGGAGCTGGAGCTGGGCCGTCGCAGCGGGGCCATGGTGCTGGCAATCCGGGAAAACGGAAAGCTGATCGCCAATCCAGGCGGCGACACCCAGATGGCACCGGGGCAACTCCTGATCGTGCTGGGAAGCAAAACCCAGCTCGCCACCTTTCAGTCGTTGCTTGGGGAGGCCGTCGACACGATTGAAACCATGCCGGGTTGAGCTGGATGACGACGGCTCCGTACGATCCTCCGATCAACGGTGCCTCCATGTCTCCCAGCGCTTCTCTTGCCGGACAGACCGCCCTGGTGACGGGAGGAGGTCGCGGCATCGGCCGGGCCATTGCCCTGGCCCTGGGCGAAGCCGGTGCAGAGGTGGTTGTGAACTACTCCAGTTCCGCCGCCGCAGCCGATGAAGTTGTCGCTGCCATCACCACAGCAGGGGGCAAGGCCTATGCCCTGCAAGCCAACGTGTCGGTTGAGGCCGAGGTGGATGGCCTGATCAAGACGGTGCTGGAGCGCAGCGGCCGATTGGATGTGTTGGTGAACAACGCCGGCATCACGCGGGACGGCCTGCTGATGCGGATGAAAACCGACGATTGGCAATCGGTGATCGACCTCAACCTCAGTGGAGTGTTCCTCTGCACGCGAGCCGTGGCACGCCCGATGCTCAAACAGAAGAGTGGTCGGATCATCAACATCACCTCCGTTGTGGGGCTGATGGGCAACGCAGGACAAGCCAACTACGCCGCCGCCAAAGCGGGCGTCATCGGTCTCACCCGCAGCACCGCCAAAGAGCTCGCCAGTCGTGGCATCACCGTGAACGCCGTGGCTCCGGGTTTCATTGCCACAGACATGACCAAGGACCTCGATGCGGAGGCCATCCTTAAAGACATCCCCCTGGGAACCTTTGGCACCCAGGAGCAGGTGGCCGGTGCCGTGCGCTTCCTTGCCGCCGACCCGGCCGCGGCCTACATCACAGGCCAGGTGCTGCAGGTGGATGGCGGCATGGTGATGGCCTGACCCTCAGGATCAGGAATCAAGGGGTTGGGCCAACTCATCCCGCAGGCGGCGGATGCGCTGGAGCAGGCGTAACCGACGGCTGCGGGCGGTGGCGGTGAGAAAGATGCGCAAGGGCACGTAAACCAGGGCCATTGAACCGGCCAGCCCCGCCATCAGAACAAAAAACAGCGCTCCGGATTCAGCCATGACCGGACCCTAATCAGTTCATTTGACAGCGGCATACGGGCAGCCACCAACCATTCGGCTTTCCCCACCACAACGCCTCTCCACGAGGGTCACATCGCTGTGGGACAGTGACCAACGGCGTGCCCGCGACTATGGCCAAACTCCTTTCCTTCTCTGACGAATCCCGCAGCGCCCTTGAGCGGGGTGTTGATGCACTCGCCGATGCGGTGCGCGTCACGATCGGCCCCCGCGGTCGCAACGTTGTGCTCGAGAAGAAATTCGGCGCACCCGACATCGTCAACGACGGCGACTCAATTGCCCGTGAAATCGAACTCGACGACCCGTTCGAAAACCTTGGCGCCAAGCTGATGCAGCAGGTGTCCTCAAAGACCAAGGACAAGGCCGGTGACGGCACCACGACCGCAACCGTTCTGGCTCAGGCCATGGTGCGGGAAGGTCTGCGCAACACCGCTGCTGGCGCAAGCCCTGTGGAACTCCGCCGAGGCATGGAGAAGGCCGCTGCACAGGTCGTGGCTGGACTGGGCGAGCGGAGCCAGGCCGTGGCCGGCGATGCCATTCGTCAGGTGGCCACGGTGAGCTCCGGGGGTGACGACGAAGTTGGTCGGATGATCGCGGAGGCGATGGACAAGGTGAGCACCGATGGGGTGATCACGGTTGAGGAATCGAAGTCTCTGGCAACGGAACTGGAAATCACCGAGGGCATGGCCTTCGACCGGGGCTACAGCTCCCCCTACTTCGTGACGGATGCCGACCGTCAGGTCTGTGAATTTGAAAACCCCCTGATCCTTCTGACGGATCGCAAGATCAGCACGATCACGGATCTGGTCCCCGTTCTGGAAACCGTTCAGAAGAGCGGTTCCCCCCTGCTCATCCTGTCTGAGGAAGTGGAAGGCGAAGCCCTCGCCACCCTGGTGATGAACAAGAGTCGTGGGGTTCTGCAGGTGGCCGCTGTTCGGGCACCCTCCTTTGGCGAACGCCGCAAGGCAGCCCTCGCCGATATCGCCATCCTCACGGGCGGAACGCTGATCAGCGAAGACAAGGCGATGACCCTCGACAAAGTGACCCTCGAGGATCTCGGCAAGGCGCGCCGCGTCACCATCAGCAAGGAGAGCTCCACGATCGTCGCCACCGACGACCATCGCCAGGCGGTGAGCGAGCGCGTCGGCGCGATCCGACGTGAACTAGAGGCCACCGAATCCGAATACGACCGCGAAAAGCTCCAGGAGCGGATCGCCAAGCTGGCCGGCGGCGTGGCTGTGATCAAGGTCGGTGCACCGACGGAAACGGAACTGAAGAACCGCAAACTGCGGATCGAGGATGCCCTGAATGCCACCCGTGCCGCCGTCGAGGAGGGCATTGTTGCCGGAGGCGGCAGCACGTTGCTGCAACTCTCCGACAGCCTGGACGCCCTGGCTTCATCACTGAACGGCGACCAGCGCACCGGCGTTGAGATCGTGCAGCGGGCACTGACGGCGCCGATTCATCAGATCGCCACCAATGCCGGTCAGAACGGTGATGTTGTGATCGCGGGCATGCGCAGCAGCGGCCAGGGATTCAATGCCCTCAGTGGTGCCTACGAGGACCTGATGGCTGCTGGCATCGTTGATGCCGCCAAGGTAGTGCGCTTGGCCGTGCAGGATTCGATTTCGATCGCTTCTCTGCTGATCACCACCGAGGTTGTGATTGCCGACAAGCCGGAACCCCCTGCACCAGCTCCCGCCGGAGACGGCGACCCCATGGGTGGCATGGGCGGAATGGGTGGCATGGGCATGCCCGGAATGGGCGGCATGGGCATGCCCGGGATGATGTGATCAGCTGATCATTCCCTGGCGATAGGCGATCACCTGGAGGTCCACTCCGGTGATTGCCGTCCCCACCACAACGGTGTCGGCTCCGGCCTTCAATGCCAACCGTGCATCCGCTGGAGAAGCAATTCCCCCCTCACAGATCAGACGAACCGAGCTGGGAAGTTCAGAGCGAAGTGGGGGGAGCAGATCAAATGCAGGGGGGCGCTGCTGTGCCGTGTCTTCTGTGTAGCCGTAGAGCGTGGTTCCAACCCAGTCACAGCCCAGTTCGGCTGCGCGCAGACCATTCTCCAGCGAATCCACATCAGCCATCAGCGGAGCCCTCAACTCATCACGGCTGCGCTCGATCAACGCGGCCAGGTCCTGCCCTGCAGGCCGCGGACGGGCTGTGGCATCGATCGCGATCACATCAGCCCCCGCAGACCACACCGCCTGAATTTCTTTCCAGCCCGGGGTGATGTACACCGAGCTGTCCGGGAACGTGCATTTCCAGAGGCCGATGATCAAGGCATCCGGACAGCGCCGACGCACTGCACCGATGTGTTCAGGGCTTTCCAAGCGCACACCCACAGCACCATTGCGCAGGGCTGCATCCGCCATGGCTACGATCACATCGGGATCGCGCATCGGCGAACCCTGGGGGGCCTGCACCGAAACGATCAGGCCCTGATCCAGGGATTCAGGGTTGGGAATCATGCTGTTCAGGACGCCTTGGGGAAAGCGTCATCCTCCCGGCGGGGAAGCCAACGCCGCAGCGAACGGGGCGTGCTGATCGGCGGGGCAGGCACACGTGCCGAAGCAAAGCTGCGTTGAAGCGGCTTTTCTTCAGCTGCACTCTCGTCCTCTTCGACGATCGGTTCTTCTTCAGCGACCACCCCGTTCTGCATCACCTCGCTCTCAATCAACACGTCTTCTTCAGCCGCAATCTGCTCCTCTTCTTCAACGACCACTTCGTCCTCAGCAACCACCTCGTTATCAACCAAAACGTCGTCTTCAGGAGAGATCTCGTCTTCAGGAGCAATCTCCTCCTCCGCGACAGGCATCGGCGCGGAACTGAACTCATGCTTCGAAGCTGAAGGTTCCGGCAAACTCAGATCAAGCTCAGCTGCTCCGTCAAAGCCGTAACGGTGAACCCACAGACTGATCAGACCCGCGAGCAAGGCCTGATCACCTGAGGTTCGGGCCTCCTGGATCTGTTGGGCCAGAGCGTTCTGCCGAGGTGATGGCTGCTGGAACGGAGAAGTGAGCATGGATTCAGGAAAGTTTGCGGTTGAGCAAAGGGCGAATCGCAAAAAACAGCCCGATGGTGAGGAGCAGAAGGATCAGCAGGCAACTGGTGCCGGTGACATCCCCATAGGGGGCCTCCAGCAGAACGGCCGAAAGGTCCAGAGGACCCTGGTAAGCCGCTCGAATGGGTTCTATCGCGAAGGTAAGGGGATTCAAGGCCGCAAGCCAGCCCAGCCAGGTGGGCATGAATGACAACGGGGCCAAGGCCGTGCTGGCAAACAGCAACGGCAAGTTGGCCACAAAAATCACAGCGATCAACTCGATGTGCCCCGGCAAAGCGAAGGCCAGTCCGAGGCTGAGGGCTGTCACAGCAAAAACCAGCAGCAGCAGCGTCACCAGCACTAGGGCGAGGCCGCTGATGCCGGGCCATCCGTAACCGAGCACTGCTGCCGTACCCATGATCGCCAAACTCTGCAAAAGGCTCAGCGCCGTGATGTAGATCACCGACGCCAGCACGATGGAACTGCGGCTTCGCAGAGGTGCCACCAGCAGCCGATTGAGGAAACCGAATTCGCGATCAAACATCACCGGCAGGCCGGCATTCAAAGCACCGCTGAAGGCTGTGAAGACAATCACTCCAGCACCAAGAAAACGGCCGTAGCTCATGCCCCCTGGCAACAGCCCCTCGGGAGCATTCGCGAACAGTGCACCGAAAAGAATCAACCAGATCAGGGGTTGCAGAACCCCGGCGATCAAGGTTGAAGGGCGGCGCATCAACTGAAGAAACAAGCGCCGGGTGAGGGCCAACGTTTCCTGGCTGAGCTCGGCGAGGGCTCCGGATTGCTGCTGCTGGAGAGCAACAGATGCTGTTGGGGAAGTCATCGTTGGCACTCAACGCATGGATTGACGCTTTTCCTGTTTGACGTCGCGCTGGCCTGCGATGGCCAGTTCAGCGTCCATCAGGGTGCGTCCTGTGGCCTGAAGGTAGACATCATCCAGGCTGGGACGACTCTGGGCCAGGGCAAACACAGGCAACCCTGCAGCCTCGAGGGTCTGACGCAGCTGATCGATCACGGCCCCTCCCTCAATCACCAGGTTGAGGGAAAAGCCCTGGGAGCGGTTCACCACCACCTGACGCACCCCATCCAAGGGTTCGAGAAGGGCACGCACCTGGCTCGCCTCATCGGCATTGCTGAACTCTCGGATTCGCAGTGTCACGCGATCACCCCCCAGCCGTTGTTTGAGCTGATCAGGGCTGCCTTCGGCAATCACACGGCCGGCATCGATGATCGCCAACTGATCCGCCAGAGCCTCCACTTCCTCGAGGTAGTGACTGCTCAGCAGAACAGTGGTGCCCTCATCAACCAGCTGACGCAGCAGCTGCCAGATGGCACTGCGGCTCTCGATATCCAGTCCCACGGTGGGTTCATCGAGCACGAGCAACTGAGGGCGGTGCAGCAAACCGGCGGCTAGATCCAGACGCCGCCTCATGCCGCCGGAATAGGTGCCGCAGCGGCGGTCTATCCAGTCGCCCATCGCGAGGCGGTCAATCAGATCGGCGATGCGGCTGTCGCGATCGTTCCGCGGCAGGTGGTACAAATCGCCTTGCAATTGCAGCAGTTCCCGGCCACTCAGGATCTTGTCGATGGCCACCTCCTGGGCCACATAACCCATGAGCTGGCGCACTTCTCGTGGCTGCACCAGACCGTCGACACCCCCAACAACTACTGAGCCGCTGTCGGGGGCGAGCAGGGTGGCCAGAATGCGCATGGCCGTTGTTTTGCCGGCACCGTTCGGGCCAAGCAGCCCGTACAGGCATCCTTCAGGAACGGTGAGATCAAGCTCACGCAGAGCCTGTACAGAGCCGTAGGCCTTGGAGATCTTGCGCAGTTCAATCAACGCCATCAGGCACCGTCAGGGACTTGCTCGGCCAATTCAGGGAATCTAGAGAGTGCTCATTGCACCGGCGTTGGCAGGGAGAGAAGTTGCATCACCTGGTGAGCAAAGCCTGAGGCCAGATCCGTCCGGCTGAGAATGAGAAGCAGGCACAGACCAAACAGATAAAGGATCGACCAACGGAACAGGGCCTTGGCATTCACAAGACTGTCGGGATCCAGGGACAGCCGATCGACGAGCTGCAGCAATCGGCCGTTGTAGGGCAGCAGCATCACGCCATAGAAGGCGCCACCTGAAGGCAAAGCAAACACGCCCAAACCGCTGAGCAGAACGGTGATCCAGCCGTAGGTCTTGATCGCCCGCGCCGTCACAACAGGACCCTTCACCACGGGCAGCATCGGGATCCCGACAGCGCGATAGTCCTCGCGCAACAGCAGGGCCAAAGCCCAGAAATGGGCCGGCGTCCAGACCATCACCAAGGCGAACAGCCACCAGCCCCCGAGCCCAACATGGCCCGTGGCGGCCGCCGCCCCAACCAGGGGCGGAATGGCCCCGGCGACCCCACCGATGACGATGTTCTGGGACGTCCGCGGCTTGAGCAAGGCTGTGTAGAGCAGCACGTAACTGCAGAGGCCGAGCAGGGACAACCCAGCAGCGAGACAGTTCACACCGCTTACGAGAAGCATCGCCGCCGCGAGGGTGCAGGCGATGGCGCCGATGAATGCACTGGTGGGCGACAGCCGACCGGAGGGGAGTGCGCGACCGCTGGTGCGGGCCATCCGGCCATCGAGATCCTGCTCCCACAAGCAGTTCAGAACCCCTGCAGCAGCGGAGGCAAGCGCCCCTCCCCCCAGGGTGCAGACGAGCCGAGGCGATGAGAGCGGCCAGCCTTCACTGAGAGCCATTCCACCCAGGGTGGTGGCCAGCAGCAAAGGGATCAGGCGGGGCTTGGCGACTTCCAGCCAGGCCGGAAGTTTCACCCGCTTGCGGGAGGGAACGACCTCCTCACGGGTCGGACGAACGGTTGCAGTGATTTCAGCCATGACAGGCCTCCAACGAGGTTTCGTCGAGGACGACGGAACGGGACGGTGAGGGGAGGTTCGGAGAGCGAACCAGAAGCGCCGCCAGCAGAGCGATCAGCAGTGCAGCCACGAGTTGATGCGCAACCGTCACTGCCGGTTGCGACAAACCAAGACGAAGGGTGAGAACGCCTAGGGCCACCTGAACCAGCACCAGAAGCACGGCCCCACCAAGCCAGGGCCACTGCTGACGAGCCCAACCACCCGCCAGCACGGCTGCCCCGGCGAAGCCCAGCACAACAACGACCACCGGCATCGCTGTCAGGCGATGGGAAAGCACCAGCTGGCAGGCCTCTCCTCCAGCAAGGCATCGTTGCCCTGCCCATGCGGTGGCCATGCGACCACCGAGCAGGCACTGCACAAAGACCGACAACAGGCCAAGCGATGCCCCGATGCGCCACCAGAGCGGAGCGACGGCAGCAGCGGGATGAAGCAAGCGTTGGGTCAGCCCACTCAGGAGCGCCAAGAGGGTGAGCGCGAGAGCCAGGTGGGCTGTCACCACAGCGGAGGGCAGCAACTGGGTCACTGTCAGCGCACCCAAACCTCCCTGCATCGCCACCAAAACCATCAGACCAATGGCCAGCCAGGGCAGCCATCGCGGCAGTTGGCGCCGCTGAAGCGTCGTCGCCAGAGCCATCACCACCAGGGCAATGCCGATAACGAAGGCATCAAGGCGGTGAAACCACTCAAGGAACACCTGAACATTCATCTGGCGACCCGGCAAAAACGAGCCGAAGCACAGGGGCCAGTCCGGGCAGGCCAAGCCGGCTTCCATCACCCGGGTTGCTCCACCGATCACCACCAAAGCGATCACGGCAACCACTAGATGAGCCGACAACAACCCAAGACGTCGACGCAATGTCGACATTGAGGAAAGCATCATCGAACAAGCTCCATCCGATGCACCCAAAAGGGATTGCTTGGACCGTAGCGATGCAGAAGATGACGTGACGCTGTGTGGACGTCTGCAACACAAATAAGGAGAAATCATCCCCTTTTCCTGACAGAAACAAGGCCTTAACAATCACTTCATGGAGAACCGCAGCCAGGCCCATACGCTGTTGAAAACCTGGGATTGATCAGGTGCAGATCCCATCCGCCATTCTCACGTTGGTGATCGGGATGGTCCTTGCTCTGGGCGGCCTTTGGATCGGCCAGAACATCAACCTTCTCCCCATCGATGCGAGCGCTAACGCGCCGATTTACGACGAGCTTTTTAAGGTTCTATTCACGATTGGCAGCATTCTGTTTATCGGAATCGTTGGCCTTCTCGTGTTCAGCCTGATTCGCTTTCGGCGACGCAACGGCCAGCTCGGCGACGGCCTTGCCATCGAAGGAAACCTGCCACTTGAAATTTTCTGGACAGCTGTTCCTGCTGTTGTGGTGCTGTTTGTTGGCCTATACAGCTACGACATTTACGACCGGATGGGTGGCATGGTGCCTTTGGCTCATGACCACATGGGCGGAGCCCACGACGAACAGATCTGGGGAGGCATCAGTTCAGGCTCGATTGAATCAGCAGCCGCAACAAATGCTTTGCCCGTTGAAGTGACAGCCATGCAATTTGCCTTCCTCTTTCATTACCCAGAGGGAGACATCACATCAGGTGAACTTCATGTGCCAGCCGATCGACCGATCACTCTGCGGATGGAAGCCAAAGATGTGATTCACGCCTTCTGGGTGCCTGAATTTCGCTTGAAGCAGGACGTGATTCCCGGCCAACCAACCCAGCTGAGTTTCACGCCCACACGCACCGGCCGTTATCCGATCGTGTGCGCCGAACTCTGTGGGCCCTACCACGGTGGAATGCGCTCCACCGTTGTGGTGGAAAGCCCGGAGAACTGGGAAAGCTGGTACAGGGACAACGCCAAAGCCGCACCTGAAGACGAAACCCTCACCATCGCGAACGCCTGAGATGACCATCAGTTTGCCCCCGGAAACATCCAGCCCTCCACGGCTTCAACCCAGCGGCTGGTTGCGGTATTTCAGCTTCAGCGTTGATCACAAGGTGATCGGGCTGCAGTACATCGTCTGCGGCTTTGTTTTTTATCTGATTGGCGGCGCCCTAGCCGGTGCCATCCGCACGGAGCTCACCAGTCCCGTATCCGACTTCATGGCACGTGATGTCTACAACCAGGTGCTGACACTCCACGGCACGGTGATGATCTTTCTCTGGATTGTCCCAGTGGTGAATGGTGCTTTTGGGAACTATTTGATCCCCTTTTATGTGGGTGCAAGGGACATGGCCTTCCCGCGCCTTAATGCCGTGGCGTTCTGGCTGATCCCTCCAGCCGGTTTGATGCTGATCACCAGCTATTTCCTCACGGGGGCTGCGCAATCGGGCTGGACGGCCTATCCACCTCTGAGCATCACCACACCAGCAACTGGCCAAATCATCTGGATCTTGAGCGTGCTGCTCCTGGGCGGTAGTTCGATCTTCGGAGGCATCAACTTCATCGCCACCATTCTCAAACTGCGTCGCCCCGGTTTGAAACTAATGCAGCTCCCCATGTATTGCTGGGCGATGCTTGGCACCAGCATTCTTGTGGTTCTCTCAACACCGGTTCTGGCGGGAACGTTGGTGTTGCTGAGTTTCGACATCGTTGCCCATACAGGCTTCTTCAACCCCAACCTTGGGGGAAACGTGGTGGTTTACCAGCATCTGTTCTGGTTCTATTCGCACCCAGCCGTCTACATCATGGTCTTGCCGGCCTTCGGCCTGGTGAGCGAAATCCTGCCGGTTCATGCCCGCAAGCCGCTGTTCGGCTACGTGACGATGGTGTATTCGATCATGGCCATCGTTGTGTTGGGCCTGATTGTGTGGGCGCACCACATGTTCACCAGCGGCACACCTCCCTGGATGCGCCTGTTCTTCACCATTGCAACCGCATTCATCGCCGTTCCCACCGGCATCAAATTCTTCAACTGGTTGGCAACACTTTGGGGCGGCCGTATCAGCCTCAACAGCGCCATGCTGTTTTCCTGCGGTTTCATCGTGAACTTCGTGCTCGGAGGCATCACAGGGGTCGCCCTGGCGCAGGTGCCGTTCGACATTCATGTGCACGACACCTACTTCGTCGTCGCGCACTTCCACTACATCGTCTTCGGTGGATCGGTGTTCGTGATCTTCGCCTCGATCTACCACTGGTATCCCAAGTTCACCGGCCGGATGCTCAATGAAGATCTCGGCCGCCTGCACTGTGCCCTCACGTTCATCGGCTTCAACCTGTGCTTCGGCCCCCAGCACTGGCTGGGCCTCAATGGGATGCCGCGACGCGTTGCTGAATACGACCCCCAATTCACCCTGATCAATCAGATCAGCTCCGTCGGAGCCCTGCTGATGGCCATCAGCACCCTGCCTTTCCTCTGGAATGTGATCCACAGCGCCCTCAGCGGTCCTGTCGCAGGCGACAACCCCTGGAAAGCACTCACTCCCGAATGGCTGACCAGTTCTCCGCCACCGGTCGAAAACTGGATTGGTGAGGCCCCTCTGGTGGAAGAGCCCTACGGCTACGGCGTCCCACCGGACGAGCTGGACCTGACCGCAACCAGCGGTCGTGATCTATGGAGCAGCGGCAAATGACCACCACAGTTCCCACGAAGGATCAGAACCACAGCCACGGGAAGCATGCCGAGCATCCCGATCACCGCATGTTCGGCCTGGCCACATTTCTTGTGGCGGACGCGATGACCTTCGCCGGCTTCTTTGCGGCCTACCTCACCTTCAAAGCGGTCAATCCCCTACCGGATGGAGCCATCTATGAACTGGAGCTCCCCCTGCCCATCCTCAACACCGTTCTGCTCCTGGTGAGCAGTGCCACCTTCCACCGGGCCGGCCAGGCGATCCGACAGGACGACCACGGCCGCTGTCGACGCTGGCTGCTGATCACCGCAGGCCTGGGCCTGGCCTTTCTGGTGAGCCAGATGGTGGAGTACTTCACACTCCCCTTCGGTCTCACCGACAACCTTTACGCCAGCACCTTCTTCGCCGCCACGGGATTTCATGGTCTCCACGTGACCCTCGGCGCCCTGATGATCCTGATCGTCTGGTGGCAGGCGAGGCAGCCGCAGGGACGTGTGACTGCAGCCGACCACTTCCCCCTGGAAGCAGCGGAGTTGTACTGGCACTTTGTTGATGGGATCTGGGTGATTCTTTTCGTGATCTTTTATCTGCTCTGATCCCTTGCCTTGATTGGCGAGCGTGGCCAGAATTCAGTTGAATTAATTCCTGAAATGCTGGTCGGCAAGGAACTGCTGGACAAGGCCAGATCGCTCAGCAATCGGCCGGAAGATGACATCGCCCGCGGCTGCGGCTACGTCGGCCCCAGCGGACGACTGCTGAAAAAGAGTTTTTATCGGGCTCTGGTGGAGGCCAAAGCGGCGGCCCAGGGATGGCAATTGCCGAAAAGCAGCAGCAGTTCCTCAGGCGGAAGCCGAGGTCGTCAGGCCGAATTCCGAACCCGTGTGCATGGCAACGGCAACCTGCTGATCGGCCACGCTTACACCCGTCGGCTCGGCCTGGAACCCGGCCAGGAGTTCAAGATCGAGCTGCAGCGGGACTCCGGAATGATCGTTCTTCAGCAGATGGATCAAGACCAGCCATGAGCCGCCAGCCAGCTGGCTGAAAGATTCTCGGTCTTGTCTTGGCCATCTGTGTTTCCGTCATCGTCAGCGGCGGCATACAGCAGCCGCTCGGCGTAACGGGCCAGTTGATCGGCCTCCAGGTTCACGGTGTCCCCGACAGCCAAGTGTTTCAGGGTCGTCGCCTCCCAGGTGTGGGGGATGACGGCAAGGCTGAATGTCGTTCCATCGGCTGAACAGTCAGCCACCGTGAGGCTGATCCCATCCACCGCGATGCTGGCCTTCTCACAGACATAACGGCCGAATCGGGGATCCGACCAGCGGATCGACAGGGCCCAGGAGTGGGGGAGGGTCTCCACGCAGGTGACTTCTCCGGTCGCATCCACATGACCGCTCACCAGATGACCTCCAAGGCGGTCGCTCAGTCGAAGCGCTGGCTCGAGGTTCACCGCACCACCACGGTCCGCTTTGCGTCCCAACGTGGTGCGGCGCAGGGTTTCCTCACTCACATCGGCGCGGAAACCATCCGCGATCAGCTCTGCTGCCGTGAGGCAAACGCCATCCACAGCAACGCTGTCGCCAAGGGCCAACGGGGCAAAAGGAGCGCAGCCCCAAACCACCACCGCCCCGGCACGGCGCTCGATCCTTCCAACTGACTGCACCAGCCCCGTGAACATCGCCCGCAGCGGATCTCTGGCCATAATCGGATAGAGCTGCGCCGCCGACATGGTCGAAATGAGCGTCGCCGGAATCGCCCTCGATGCCGCCAGCCGCACACCCATGGTGCTGCTGCGGGATCCCAGTGGCCGCCGTCAGGTGCCGATCTGGATTGATCAGGCGCAAGCCCACAACATCATGGCCGGACTGCAGGGGGGAGAACCACCACGCCCCCTCAGCCATGACCTGATGGCAGCACTGTTGGTGGCTGGGGGGCTCGAACTGGAGCGCGTGATCGTCCACGCGATTGAAGACAGCACCTTTCATGCTGTGTTGAAGCTGCGACCCGATCTGGACGAAGCCGAGTTGGCTGAAAACGAAGTGCTGGAACTGATCGAAGTGGATGCCCGACCCAGCGACGCCATTGCGCTGGCGATCCGCACGGGCAGCGGGATCTGGATGCTGGAAGAGGTGGTGGCGGAAGCCTCGATTCCGGTGGATGCGGAGGCGGATGCAGAAGATCAAAGTGCCTTCAGCCGTTTCGTCGACGACCTCAGCCCTGCGGCCTTGGTGCGCCATCTGCGCAACCAAGACAGCGAGACGCCCTCGGAGGAGTGAAGACCCGCGCCTTCGGCAGCGGCCGCCCCGTCAGCCTGTTCACCCTCGGCACGATGCGCGCCCTTAACTCAGTGGCCCAGATGGCCGAGGTGCTTGACGCGGCAGCGGCAGCTGGGATCAACCATCTGGAAACCGCCCCGGCCTACGGACCTGCGGAACGTTTTCTGGGAGAGGCCCTTCGCCAGAACAGCCGCACAGACTCTGACCACTGGGTGATCACCAGCAAACTGCTGCCAGGGCTGAGCTTCGAGGAAGGACAACGCCGCCTTGACCAGATTCTGGAGCGCCTGGGCTGTCCACAGCTCGACAACCTCGCCATCCATGGCATCAACCGGGAGGAGCACCTGGACTGGGCCCTGGTGGGTGATGGGTCCAGGCTTCTGAACTGGGCCGTCAGCAGTGGACGCGTCAGCCAAGTGGGCTTCAGCAGCCATGGCAGCAACCCGCTGATCGATCGGGCGCTGCGCAGCCAGCGCTTCAGTTTCTGCAGCCTGCACCTGCATTGGCTGGATCCCCAGCGCCTGCCCCTGGCCCGTTGGGCCCTGGCGCAAGGCCTCGGTGTGATGGCGATCTCCCCTGCCGACAAAGGTGGTCGCCTCCAGGCCCCCAGCCCAACACTGGTGGACGACTGCACCCCCTTTGCCCCCCTCGAGCTGGCCTACCGGTTCCTGCTGGCACGGGGCATCAGCACCCTGACCGTTGGGGCCTCAGTTGCAGGGGATCTTCAACTCGCCGCAACCCTGGCGCAGGAGGATGGGCCCCTCAGCCAGGCCGAGCAACAGGCTCTGGTCACGGCAGAGCGGCGGCGGCAGGAACGGCTTGGCCAGGAGCATTGCAAGCAGTGCCAGGCCTGCCTTCCCTGTCCGAACGAGGTTCCGATCCCCGAACTCTTGCGGCTGCGCAATCTGGCCATTGGCCATGGGCTCACCGAATTTGCGCAGGAGCGCTACAACCTCATCGGCCGTGCCGGCCACTGGTGGGAAGAGCACGACGCCTCCGCCTGTGAACGCTGTGGGGAGTGCCTTCCCCGTTGTCCGCATCACTTGCCCATTCCTGATCTGCTGGCGGACACCCACCAACGCTTGAAGGCTTCACCGCGACGGCGGCTCTGGAGCTGAATCACGCCAGCGCTCTTCCAGGGCGCTCCGGTCTTCGGGCAACAGCGGTGGCAGCGACCAGCAGCGCGACCAGGTGTCTGCAGACGGAAAGAGCAGAGGCCGCAGACGCGCCGATAGGGCGTTCTGGTCCACCATCAGCCCTGGCGATGCAATCGGAGCCCGCCATCCCTGCTGCACCAAGCGGCGACGCAGGGGATCCCGCCATCCCTGCTCGACCCAGCGCTGGGGAACCGGTTCACGACTGGCCTCCGGCCTGAGCAGAACAGTCCAGTGCAAGGGGGCGCCGGAGGCAGGCAGGATCGCCCGAAGACGGGGATCCCGCCCCAACAGAGCGATGCAGCGGCTCAGGGGAAGAACCACCACCTTGGCCTCACCCTTGAGCAACCAGTTGGTGGCTTGACGGTCGTCATAGGTGAGGGCCTGGCGACGCAGCGCAGGCAAAGCCTGGCCTCCGCCCACATGGTCCGCCAGGCTCATGACCAAGCGGGGGCTGGCGGGAAGCACCACACGCCCTGCCATGGCGGAATCCAGCAACAGGGGCCACCCCTTCTGGGTCATGGCCGGGTTATCCCGCAGCAGCATCACCCAGGGGCTGACAGCCAGCGGCAACACCCGATCCTGAAGAGCACCGAGGCTGGCCAGCAGAGCCTTGGCCTGACCATCCAACTGGCTCAGGAGCGGTTCAGAGGCAATGGGCTGGAGCGTGTCCGCTGGATGGGCATCAAGCCATCCATCACCGATCACCAACACATCGGCACGCGCCTGATCCGCCGGCCTCCAGTCCTGCTGGGCTGGAGCCAGCGTCAGGCTCCAGGGCTTGGGCAAGGCATCAGCCCACGGTTTCGGCAAAACCCCATCCGGAGCCATCAGGGTTGGCACGGATGTCGCAGGACGACAGCCCGCCAGCAGCAAGGTTCCCGTCGCCCCGATCATCTGGAGCACTTGGCGCCGGCGCAGGGGACCCAACCGCTCTCTCCAGACGTTCATGGGCTTGACGTTACGGGGCGGCTGAGCAGCTGCTCCAGGGCGTGCTCACAATCCAGCACCAGATCGGCACAAGAGCATCCACGCAGCTGGGCGAGCAGCAAAAGAGCGCCGGCCCCCACGCCTTCTTTCACATAGCCACGTTCGTAGTCCCTTAAGGGTTGATGGGTGCTGCTGTGAAAACGCACGCCGCAGGCCAGAACGGAGAGGGCAGAGGCCAGGTGGCTCGCAGTGGCATCCACCAACCCGCGGAAGGGGGACTGACCTGCCAGATCCGCACCCTCATCAGCGAGCCAACCGGTGGTGCCGATCAGCACCTGGGCCGCCAGCTGGTCCTGCTGGCGGGCGGGCAAAGCCTGCATCGCCAAGGCCAGAACAGCCAGCATCTGGCAACCGCCCCCCAGCAACAACGGTTGTCCCGCGGACACCGCACCCACCAACACCCCTGCGGTGAAGGCCTGAAAAGGGTCACCAACAGCGGCCAGGATCTGCTCGGCCGAAGGATGCGCACCAAGCGAAGCCCGCTGAAGCCCTCGGACAACGAGGTCTTTCTTGAGTTGCTGCGGCGGATGAAGAGCACTACCGCTGATCAGATGGGCAACCTCCACGCCGAGGGCCGTCAACACCGCTTGAGCGGTTGTGGTGCCCCCTGGAACACACTCCGCCACCACCAAGGGGCGTTGCAACCGCCGCCCCAGCAGCTCTCCCTGTCGCCACAAATGCTGCACCCGCGGCAATGGCATCGCCGCACCACTGGACAGGCAGGCCGAGGGGCCTTGGTCCAGGGGCTCGATGTGCAGGTGAGGGAAATCGGGTTTCTGGGCCAAGCCGAGGGCCACCACCTGCGGCCTCAACGTCAAGCGTCGCGCCGCGACATGGCTGAGCAGGGCGGGGGAGACGCCAGCGGGCAAAGGCGGCAGAGGCCAACGGCGCTGCCGCGACGGCCCGTGAATCAGAAGCTCCGCATCAGCCAGGGCGGTGTAGCGCCGCGAAGCCACGGTGGAGCCAGCGGCTGAAATCCCTTCATGCTCAGCCGTTTGTGTGGCCGCCAGAACGAGCAAAAGATCCAGCGGTTGATCGTTGGAGGTCCAGGGACGAAGTGCCGCTGCGTCCAACGTTCGTGCACCGAGACCTCCCAGCTGCTGGCAGCCCGCAGGCAACACCGAGGCTTCAGAGGGGATCGAGGGCAATGAGTCCATGCAGCAGCCTCGGGGGCTCCGGAATCGGTGATTTCAAGCGGGGAAAGATCCAGTACGCCAAAGCATGAAGAGAGAGCACATAGATGACCTCCTGAACCACCACCAACAGCAACGCCATCAACTGCACCTGGGTGAGATCCGGTGTGATCGGCAGATGCAGTACCACGATCAAGCGCTCGAGCAGAGCGAAACCGGCCCGGGTGATCACGACCCAGAGGTTTTCTCCCACCAGCAACGAAAGCACCAGAACTCGCACCAAAAACCCTGCTGTTCCAAGAACAACGCCCCCCGACCAGCTCAGCCACCAGCTGATCCCCCGGCACCAGCTCCAGCCCAGCCAGAGCGACAAAAGGCCGTAGGGAAACAGCAGCAGCGGTCCACGCAAAGGACCCATCAAGGCGGTGAGCAGCAGCACAGAGAGCAGCAGACCCTCTGCACCGGAACGGTTGCCACGACGCAACTGCAGCAGGATCAGGGGCAAGGGAAGGGCCAGACGGAACAGCGCACCACCCACCGGCAAGTAGTACAGAGCCAACCAGATCAGCCCAGTCGCGGCCGCGAGATATGCCCCCTCAACCAGCCTTAGAGCCTGCTGGCGGCTCAACCGGGGGGTCGCGTCGGTCATGGTTCAACCCGCTCAATCCGTTCCACCGCAAAGCCAACATCCGCCTCACGCAGGGCGCGGGTGACGGCTTCAGCAGGAGCGGCAGGGTCGGCTCCAGCCAAACGGATGGTGATCCGGTAGGGCGCCTGGGGCAGACGTTGGGATGACACCGTCCGTGGTTTTGGCTGCGGAACAGGATCAGGAGCATCCGTTGCCTCAGGCAGGGAAAAAGCCTCGGCCGCCGGCGTGGAGGGGGTCGCAGCAGTAGGGCTGGCAACCGATGGACTAACAACTGTTGGGCTGGTCTTCACAACCGGTGCGGGCGCAGATGCCTGGGCCGGCCTGGCTTCAGGCACCGCGAAGGAGCGTTCCAACTGCTCAGCAACCGGTGTGCCGGCACAGGCCTGCAGGAGCCCCACAGGCAGCAGCCAAAGCAGACGGGCCATCAGTTGTCAGCCGGCTTGATGACCCGCACCGCACTGGCCCTGAGCCGACCAGTCTTGGTGGTGGCGGGGGGTTTCTTGGCCGCTGGTTTCTTGGCGGCTGGTTTCTTGGCCGCCGGTTTTTTCGCGGCGGTTTTACGACCGCCCTTCTTCGATGCTGCCTTGGCGGCAAGCAGTTCCATCGCTTCTTCAAGGGTCACATCGTCAGCGCCCTTGCCTTCCGGCAGCGAGGCATTCACCTTGCCCTGTTTGACATACAGGCCGTAAGGACCGTCATAGACCTGAATCGTTTCATCACTGCCCTCCGGCTTACCGAGGTCCTTGAGGGCGGTGCGTCCACCCCGACCCCGTTTGGGCATGGCCAGCAGCTCAAGGGCACGGCTCAGCCCCACCGCCAGAACATCGTCATCCCCCTTGAGCGATCGGTAATCCTTCTCGCCCTTGCCCTTGTCCCAGACGACGTAAGGGCCAAAGCGGCCAAGCCCCGCCTGAATGCGCCCACCATCGGGGTGTTCTCCGAGAAGACGCGGCAAACGGAGCAGTCCGAGGGCATCCTCCAGGGTGAGATCCTCCGGCTTCTGCCCCTTGGGCAGAGACGCACGTTTGGGCTTGGGGTTCTCATCACTCACCTGGCCCCGCTGCACGTAAGGGCCGTACTGACCGAAGAGCAGGTAGACCAAATCCCCCGTTTCCGGATCCTCACCGATGGCTTCGGGGCCGTCGGCCTTCTGTTTGAGGATCAGTTCGGCCTGCTCTTCATCCAGATCAGCCGGAGTGATCTCCCGCGGCAAGGTGGCCTTGATCAGCTCTTCCTCACCGTCGTCGCTGACCCGTTTGGCCTCCAGGTAGGCGCCAAAGCGGCCGATGCGAACCACGGAGGACAAGCCCTCCAGATCGATGGTGCGGGATGCACCGGGATCAATGTCCCCTTCCCGTTGCTGCACCTGGTTTTCCAGGCCCTCATCACCCTTGTAGAAGCCCTCCAGGTAAGGCAACCACTGCACCTTGCCGTGGGAGATCTCATCGAGGGTGTTCTCCATCCGAGCGGTGAAGCTGGTGTCCACTAGTTCAGGGAAATGCTCCTCGAGCAGCGCCGTCACAGCAAAGGCGGTGAAGCTGGGGGTAAGGGCATTGCCCAACAGCGTGGCGTAGCCGCGATCCACGATCGTTCCAATGATCGAGGCGTAGGTCGACGGCCGGCCGATGCCCTCCTTTTCCAGGATCTTCACCAGCGATGCCTCGCTGAACCGTGCCGGCGGCTGGGTCTGATGGCCAAGGGGCTCAACGGTCTTCGGCTCCGGTGCATCGCCAACGCTCAACGCCGGCAGCAACACTTCCTGACCCTCAAGGGCCGCATCGGGATCATCACTGCCTTCCACGTAGGCGCGAAAGAAACCGGGGAAGTCGATGCGCTTGCCGCTGGCCCGGAAACTGGCCTCGCCTGAGCTGAGATCCACCGCGAGCATCGTGAGCCTGGCTTCAGCCATCTGGCTGGCCACGGTGCGCTTCCAGATCAGCTCATACACCGCCAGATCTCGTCCATCCAGACCGGTCTCCCCGGGGGTTCGGAAGCTTTCGCCGGATGGACGAATCGCTTCATGGGCCTCCTGGGCATTGCGGGCTTTGGTGCTGAACTGCCGCGTCCCTTTGCTCAGATACTCCTTGCCGTAGAGGCTCTCCACGCAGTTGCGGGATGCGTTGATCGCCTGATCCGACAAATGAACCGAGTCGGTCCGCATGTAGGTGATGAAACCGCGTTCGTAGAGCCCCTGGGCACAGCGCATGGTTTCCCGGGCTGAAAGGCGCAGCTTGCGATTCGCCTCCTGTTGAAGGGTGCTGGTGGTGAAGGGAGGCACCGGCTTGCGCACGGTGGGCTTCTCCTCCACCGCATCCACAGTCCAGGCGCTGGTTCGCACGGATTCAGCCAACGCCTTGGCCTCGCTCTCGCTGAGCAGCCGCACGGCACTACCCGCCTTCAGCCCGCCGGTGCTCTCGTCGAAGTCGTTACCGGTGGCGATCCGCTGGCCACCCACATGGGTCAGCTTGGCCTCAAAGGCACTGCCCGACTGCGCCAGCTGGGCCTTGAGGTCCCAGTAACTGCCGCTACGGAAGGCGCGGCGGGCCCGTTCCCGTTGAACCAGAAGCCGAACCGCAACGGACTGCACCCGCCCGGCGGAGAGTCCCCAGGCCACCTTTTTCCAGAGGAGAGGGGACAGGGTGTACCCCACAAGGCGATCCAAAATCCGCCGGGTTTCCTGGGCATGGACCAGCTCCATGTCCAGGTCGCGGGTCTGATCCAGGGCCTTGCCGATGGCCTCCTTGGTGATCTCGTGAAACACCATGCGCTTCACCGGCACCTTCGGCGCCAGCAGCTGGAGGAGGTGCCAACTGATGCTTTCGCCTTCCCGGTCTTCGTCCGTCGCCAGAAGCAACTGATCAGCACCCTTGAGGGCGTCCTTGAGTTCGCGAACCGTCTTCTTCTTGTCCTTCGGGACCACGTACAGCGGCTCGAAATCCGCGTCGGTGTTCACACCGAGGTTGGCCCATTTCTGCCCCTTGGCCGATGCCGGAATCTCGCTGGCGTTGTTGGGAAGGTCGCGGACATGCCCCATGGAGGCTTCGACCTTGAATCCCTTGGGAAGGAAGCCACGGATGGTCTTGGCCTTCGTGGGGCTCTCAACGATGACGAGGGTGTGCGCCACTAGCGGCAGGTAAACCGTTCCCCTTCTTTATCGCACCGAGCAGCTCGCTGCATGACCGTCGGCGCGTCAAGCGCCGCTACAGTCGCCCCAGCGCAACGGTTCCAGGCTGCCATGCCCGACATGGGTGCTTTCCTTCTCGCCACCCAGGCCACGGCTGCCCCTGGTGAGCTGCTGAATCTCTCTCTCAACGCCTCCGCCGTACTGCCCGAAGCTGCAGTTCTGCTGGCGATGATCGCCACCCTCTTGGTGGACCTGGCCGGCGAAAAGGTCGCCACACGTTGGGTGCCGCCGATTTGCTACTTGGGCCTGGGGACCTCCCTGGTGCTACTCGCCCTGCAGTGGAACGCACCGCTGGAGCCCTCGTTCCTCGGAGCCTTCCTCGCCGACAACCTGGCGGTGGCGTTCCGGGCTGTGATTGCCTTGTCCACGCTTCTGTCCCTGCTGATCAGCTGGCGTTACGCGGAGAAGAGCGGCACACCCGTTGGCGAGTACGCCGCCATCCTCCTCGCTGCAACCCTCGGCGCCATGCTCCTTTGCGGGGCAACGGATCTGGTGAGTGTGTTCATCTCGCTGGAGACGCTCTCCGTCGCCAGCTATCTGCTGTCGGGCTATATGAAGCGGGATGCCCGCAGCTCGGAAGCAGCACTCAAATATCTGCTCGTGGGATCGGCAGCCGCTGCTGTTTTCCTGTACGGCTCTTCCCTGCTGTACGGCCTGAGCGGCAGCACAAGCCTCGACACCATCGGCCTGGCTCTGCAAACCAGCACCACACCTCTGGCTGCATTGGCCCTGGTGTTCGTCTTGGCCACCGTTGCATTCAAGATCGCAGCCGTTCCTTTCCACCAGTGGACGCCTGACGTCTACGAAGGCTCACCAACCCCTGTGGTGGCATTCCTTTCAGTGGGTTCCAAAGCAGCAGGATTCGCCCTGGCCCTTCGCATCCTGGTGGGTTGCTTTGGTGCCTTTGACGATCAATGGAAATTGCTGTTCACCGTTCTGGCGGTGTTGAGCATGACCCTGGGCAACGTTGTTGCCCTCGCCCAGACCTCGATGAAGCGCATGCTGGCCTACAGCTCGATCGGCCAGGCCGGCTTCGTGATGATCGGCATGGTCTGCGGCACCGAGGACGGTTTCGCAGCCATGGTTCTGTACATGGCGGCCTACCTGTTCATGAACCTGGGGGCCTTCGCCTGCATCATCCTCTTCTCGATCCGCACAGGAAGCGATCGAATTTCTGATTACGCGGGGCTTTACCAGAAGGATCCCCTGATCACCCTCGGCCTCAGTCTTTGCCTGCTTTCTCTAGGTGGCATTCCGCCAATGCTGGGTTTCTTCGGAAAGATCTATCTGTTCTTTGCCGGTTGGGCGAACCACGAATACCTGCTGGTGGTGGTTGGCCTGGTCACCTCCGTGGTGTCGATCTACTACTACATCTCCGTCATCAAAATGATGGTGGTGAAGGAGCCCCAGGAGGCCTCCGATGTGGTCAAGGCCTACCCCGAGGTGAATTGGTCGTTGATGGGGATGCAGCCGCTTCGGGTTGCCCTGATTGGATGTGTGGCGATCACCGCCGTTGGTGGAATCCTCTCCAATCCACTGTTCCAGTGGGCCAATACAGCGGTTGCAGGAACGCCATTGCTTCAGCAGGCCATCGCCCTGTCGAGCTTGAAGGGTCTTGGCTGAGGCTGTGCAGCAGCCGGTTGCTGAGCTCAGGGGGATCAGCAAGATCTATGGATCTGGTGATCTCGAAGTCAAAGCACTTGACCAACTGAATCTCACCGTTCAGGAGGGGGATTACCTGGCGGTGATGGGGGCCAGCGGCTCAGGCAAGAGCACGGCGATGAACATCCTTGGCTGCCTGGACCGGCCCACCAGTGGCACCTACCGGCTCAATGGCACGGCCGTTGAACAGTTGGATGACGATGCCTTAGCCGACGTTCGCAACCGCTCGCTCGGGTTTGTCTTTCAGCAGTTCCATCTGCTCGGCCACGCCAGCGCCATGGAGAACGTGATGCTCCCGATGATCTATGCGGGGGTGCCCAGGGAGGAACGGATCGAGCGTGCCCAATCGGCCCTGCGCCGCGTTGGTCTGGCGCAGCGTTTGGAGAACAAGCCCAATCAGCTCTCCGGAGGGCAGCAACAACGAGTGGCCATCGCCCGGGCCATCATCAACCGCCCCAGTCTGCTGCTGGCGGACGAACCCACAGGGGCTCTGGACTCCAGCACCACCGCCGAGGTGCTGGAACTGTTTGATGAACTCCACCAACAGGGCATCACCTTGGTGATGGTGACCCATGAGGACGATGTGGCGGCCCGAGCACAACGCATTGCTCGATTCCAGGATGGTCGGGCGCTCACTGGATGCCCACAATGAGTGCAGTGCCCCTGCGCTAATGGAGGAGACCCCCAATGCTCTTCGTGTTGCAGTCGTGGAGGATGGTCCGCGCTTCAGCAGCTGATCAGTGCTGAAATCACCGATGAGGGGCACGCCTGCTTCTGCTTCGGGTCCGCAGATGACTTTCTCGACGAAGCCGGTTCTGATCGTTTCGATCTGCTGCTGCTGGACTTGATGCTGCCAGGCATGGACGGCTTGGCCTGCCTGAAACAGCTGCAGCACCAGGCTGCTTCCCAGCCTGCGTTGGACGCACTGACGTCTCTGTTTCGCTCAGCATCGCTCTGGGCTAGGGCTGATCCCGTTCAAGGCTGCGCAACACCTGGCCGAACAGGAGCGAAACAGGATCGTTGTTGGCACGCATCACGGCGGAAACATCCAGATCCCCTGGATCAACGGCCTGCCAACCGGCCCGCGAGGGCGTGCGCAACTCGAAATGCAGGTGCGGCCCTGTGCTGAGACATGTGCTGCCGACGCGGCCAATCACCTCTCCCTGCCGCACCGGTTGACCGGGTCGCACGTAGATCTCCGAGAGATAGCCATAGAGCGTGCGGCGCAATGGCTCGGCGTGTTCCAGTTCGATGGCGACGCCATACCCACCGGCAAGACCACTGCTTAAGACCTGCCCCGAAAGAGCAGCCACCACCGGTGTGCCCTCCGGTGCCGCAAAGTCCCGCCCGGCATGCATCAGCCAGCTCCCCAGGATCGGATGCAGACGCCAACCAAACCCACTGCTTTTCAAAGCATCTCCAGCCACCGGGAAGAGCAGTTGACTGTCGCCATTGCCAGGAGTTGGCAGCGGACGGGGCGTGACCGCAAAGACGGATTCCAGCCGAAAGGTGCCGCCATCGGGGGCGAGAAGCGCTGACACGGGAACACGCAACGGTTGGCGGGAGGGGATCAAGCGAACCCGTGCTGAGGCAAGTGCCCCCGGCGGACGCCTGGCCACCCCGGAAGCACAGTCCTGCCGGGACAGAGCACCGGTGCGACAGGCCTCCTCAAAACGGCTTCGTTCGATGGGAACCGCCGCGCCACCGCCCCGGAGCAGCTTGCGCTCCTGGGACGTGATCACCCGTTGGCGAACCAGACCATCGAGCGACTGATCAAAACCCTGCGCAGCCGCGGCTGGAACCAACATCCAGATCAGCGCAAACCAAGCCAGCAAGGGACAAGACGGCTGTGCTCAGGAATCCTATGGATGGGACACCAACTCAGGGCCAGCGGCGCCAGGTTTCAGTCCTTGAACCCTGACGCAACCGCAGCCCTCCATCGCGTTCAAGGCCAGCAATCCTCCAGATCTGACCGTCTTGAGGATGGACGAGCTGATCAGACCAGAGCCTGGCCTGAACGCCATCGAGGCACCAGGCCCCATCGCCTCCTTCGTCGTGACAATGATCGAAGGCCAGCAAAACCTCCGCCGTCCATCGGATCGGATCCGCAGCCTGCTGCCCTTCAAGCCTTCTCAGAGCAATGGCATGGCCAGGAACTGCATTCCGCACATTCAGGCCCAGGCCGATGCGTAGCAAACGCAGCTGGGAGCCCCGCTGCACAACCCCTGGCAGAAGGCCCGCCAATTTGCGGCCGTTCACGAACAGGTCGTTGGGCCATTTGATCTGAACCGAAAGGCCCTGCTGCTCAAGCCGGTGCACCACCGAAAGGGCCAGCGCCAAGCCAAGCAAGCCGGCCTGACCGGACCCTTGGCTCCGCCAAGGCAAGGCAGCACTGATCCAGACACCACCTGGCGGAGAAACCCAGGCGCGCCCCCATTGGCCGACTCCCCGGCGCTGGTGGGTGGCAATGACGGCGCGAGGTCCCCTCAATGAAGGCTGATCGCGCAACCAGGCCCCCAGCAGCTCCTCCGTGCTGCTGCACACAGGCACATGACGGATGGACCAGTGGCGTGCCGAGGCACCAGCGAGGCGGCGATACGTCGCCATCAACCGGCCACCACCGAAGTGTGGGAATCGATGTTGCTGCATGCGTGGCTCAGTCATCCATCGCATCCGCGAGACGCGATGCAGCGTCCACCAACTCATTCACTGGCCGTACAAGCGCCATGCGCAGCCACTGGCGACCGCCGCCACCAAACCCAGACCCAGGGGTCAAGGCGACACCACTGCGCTGAAGCAGTTCCCTCGCGGCATCTTCATCACTCCAGCCCCGACGATGGGCCGCATCAGGCAAGGGGAACCAGAGGTACATCGCCATCTCTGGACAGGGAACCGACCAACCGCGTGCCCTGAGGGTCTCGACCACACGATCCCGTCGTTCGCGATAAGTCGGATGCAGTTGCCGCGGCCAATCGGGGAAGCGTTGCAAGGCCTGAATCGCACCCTGCTGCAGAGCCAGGCTCTGGTTGAAATCGATGACGGCCTTGGCGCGACGCAGGGCGGCAATCAGCGGTGCAGCCCCAACTGCAAAACCGAGTCTGAATCCCCCAAGGCACCAGCCCTTCGAAAGGGAGAAGAATTCAATGCCGCACTCCCTCCAGTTCGGAGCCTGCAAAAGCGAGGGAGGCTCTCCATCCAGGGCAAGATCCACATAGGGATTGTCGTGAGCGATCACCACGTCGTGCCGAGCTGCGATCGCCGTGATGCGATTGAGATCCTCCTGATCCCCCACCCGGGCTGATGGGTTGTGGGGATACCCCAAAACGAACAGCTTTAGTTGATCCCAGAGCTGGGGGCTGATGGTCGTCAGGTCCGGCCGCCAGTCGTTTTCTGGGGAAAGGGAAAGGGCCTTGGTCCGGGCTCCCGCCAGGTGCAATCCACCGGTATGGGATGGATAACAGGGGTCCAGATGCAGGGCGGCGTCATCCGGATCCAGGATCGCCAGCGGCAGATGGGCGGTTCCTTCCTGGGATCCCACCAACAACTGGACCTCATGATCAGGATCCACGGCAACGTCGAAGCGATGCCGACACCAGTCCGCGACGGCGGCATGAAAAGGCCTCAGGCCGGCTTGAAGGCAATAGGAGCTGCTGCTGGACTCCATGACCCCTGAGGCCATGGAGTGCAACAACGCCGTGGGAGGCCGAAGATCAGAGGATCCGATGGAGAGATCCACCAGATCCGAACGAACTGAAGAAGACGCCTCGAGCCGATAAGCCTGTTTGGCGGCATCAACACGGGCAAAAACAGCGCTGCCCAGTGAGGCAAGCCGCTTAGAGGTTGGCATCCAGGAAGGACTGCAACTGCGGTTTGGCGATGGCACCCTCGTGCCTTGCCACCACTTCACCGTTGCGGAAGAGGATCAGTGTGGGGATGCCCTGAACCTGATAAGCGTCACGGGTCTGAGGATTGGAATCCACCTCGAGCTTGCCGACGCTGACGCGATCGCCGTAGTCGCTCGCCACCCAATCCATCAACGGAGCGATCAGTCGGCAGGGGCCGCACCAGGCAGCCCAGAAATCGACGAGGACCGTGCCGGAAGCCTTGAGAACTTCACGTTCAAAACCAGCGTCGGTGAAATCGGCAACAGCTCCAGCCAAGGCACTCAAATAACTGAACTGATCCTATGGAAAGCCGGACGACTTTCCTGGGTTGATCAGAGCTTGTCGATGGATCGTTTCAAGTCTTCGAGTTCAGCATCCACCTCTTCCACCTGCACGGGCTTCACGACCTCAGAGGTCTCAGATGCGGGAAGAGCAACGGCTTCCGGGCCTTCCTTCAGCTGAGCGCGCAACGCCTCGAGATCATCATCAACACCGCCACCGCTTTCCAAAGCCGCGAACTGACTCTCCAGATCAGATCCAGCCAGCTCAGCCGCAGCCTGACCGGTGGCCTCCAGGGCCTCCACCTTTTCCTCCATTCGCTCGAAGGCCGCCATAGCGGAATCAGTGCCGATGCTGCCGACGGCACTTTGCAACTGCTGCTGGGCCTTGGCCGCCTGGGCCCTGGCCTTGAGCATGTCCTTCTTGGTCTTGGCCTCAGCGATCTTTCCTTCGAGGGCAACCAGACTCTTCTTGAGCGATTCCACCTGGCCGTCTTGGGCCTGCACCTGGGCCGTCAGCGAGGTCGCCGTCTCCTGGAAGGTCTTGCGGCGGGTCAATGCTTCCCGAGCCAGGGATTCCTCACCCTTCTTCAACGCCAGCTCAGCACGCTCATACCAGGTCTTGGATTGAGCTGCAGCCTGCTCAGCCTGGCTGGTCAGTCGCTTTTGACTCGCGATCGCCAGGGCAACCGCCTGACGCAACTTGACCAGATCCGCCTGCATGTCAGCGACGGATTGATCGAGGATCTTGGCCGGGTCCTCCATGCTGCTGACGGCAGCGTTGGCGTTGGCACGAACCAGCCTGCTCAGCCGATCAAAGAAACCCATGACTTGGCCTCAGACGCGCTGAGATTAGCGAGGTTCCTGCAGCAGTTCTGCCTAGGATCAACCCATGGCGGTTGCACCTGAATCCCAACGGCGTCGCCTTCCGGGCCTGGAGCTGCTGCAGTCAGCTGCGCCAGCGCCGGCGGAACACTTGAAAACCTGCCTCGGCGCACTTCAGAGGGAGTGGCGCAGGGACGACCATCTGGCAGCGCTCTGGCAGGACTGGCCGAGAGTTGCGGGAGCGCAACTGGCACCGCACTGCCGCCCCCTATCGCTGCAACGCGGGGTGCTGACCGTGGGAGCCAGCCATCCCCAATGGCGCCAGGCTCTCCTTTACAACAAGCCCCAACTGATCAGCGCCCTGCACCAAGCCGGCCACGCGGTGCGTGATCTGCGCATTCAGCAACACCACTCCCTCCAATCCCCGGTGCTGGAGAGCGAAGCCGGCATTTGGGCCAAACATCCGAGCCGCACCGATGTGCACGGCATGGGGACATGCCCGGACTGTGGCCGACCAGCACCCAACGGAGAAATCAAGCTCTGGGGGCACTGCGGTTTTTGCCATCGCCAGACCTTGTCGCCCTCTTAGGACCCCACAACTCAATACCGCTCCGGGCGCGGCTCTTCCCAGTCGGCATCGACGCCATCGGCCATCAGGGTTTGTGCCCGTTGCTCAAGGCGAGTGCGGTCCAGACGCCAAACGTCGTAGATCCCGATCTGTCCCAGCAGCTCAGGCTGCAGGTTCCTCCAATGATCCCGTTCTGCCGTTCCGCGATCGATCAGCACCAGCACGGTTCTGGAGGCACCGGGGCTCCCGAGGGGATATCCACTCCAGCCGCGTCGCTGTTCATGGGCCAGGCGATCCGCAATGTTGACCAACGCCCCATCGGATTGGCCTTCGTAAAGGATCACCTGGCCTGTGTAGAAGTGCAGCGAAGGCTTCATGGCGCCAACCATGACCATGGGCTCTCCACGGCGCTGCTGCGACAACATCAGTGAGGCCGCATCACGCACGGGCTGCTGACGCAGACGATCGGCGAGTTCAGCGATGGGAACCAGAGCCGTGAGATGAAATCCGAACAGACAGCCCTGCATGGCCAGCAAGGCCTGGGCGGCAGCACAACGCTGAAGAAACAGACCGGCTCCAAGCACGGCTGCAGCGCTGAACCAGACCGCAGACCACTTCAACAAACCGCTGGCGAGCAAATCCACCGACAGCGTCGGCATCTCCGGATCCTCGATCAAGTCAACCCAGAGCGATCCCAGCCAGAACCCAGCAGCCAGGACAGCGATCAAGGCCAGGCAAGTTGCCCAGGCCATCCGTTGCCAGCGCGAAGAGCCCACCGTGGCCTGGGCCACCAACAGGGCCGCCGCGGGGGTGGCGGGTAACCAATAACTGGGGAGCTTAGTGGCTGCGGTGGTGAACAGCAGCAGCACCGCCAACAGCCAGCACGCTGCGAATTGATGCAACGAATGCTCCGGAGCGATCCGAGATCGGGGCACCCTTGCCAGGCCTATCAGCAGGTAGGGCGTGAAGGGCAGGGCAGCCACGAGCATCACCGGGCCGAAAAACCACCAGGGCTGCAGGTGATTGTTCACCACGGAGGTGAAGCGTTGGAGGTTGTGGTAGCCGAAAAAGCTGTCCCAGAAGGGCTGTCCTTCCACCAGCAACTCCAGGGCGTACCAGGGAAGGCTGATCAGAGCGGTGAGCAGCAACCCGGGCAGCGGGCGCAGCCGCCGCCAGGGTTGAACGAGATCCCGTCGCAACGCTCCGAACATCAGCAGAGCGAGACCAGTCAGCACCACAGCAACAGGCCCCTTGGCCAGCACTGCGAATCCGAGGATCACCCAGGCTGGCCACCAGGCCACCTCTTGGGGGGCGGCAAAACGCCTCCATTGCAGCAACAGGCTGAGACCCAGCAGGCCACACAGCAGGGCATCACTCACCGCGGTACGGCTCCAGACGAGCACCAGCGGCGAGAAGGCAAAGGCCAGCGGTGCGATCAGTGCCGTCAAACGCGGTCGGGCATCGCCGGGGAACGGCCAGCGCAGCACCGTATCGGCGAGGCCAAGCATCAACCCAAGCGTGGCCAGGGTGGAAGGAAGCCGTGCCGCCCAACTGCCGAGAGGATCCCAAACCTCGCGTCCGGGCAAGGCATAACCGAACCCCATCAGCCAGTACACCAGGGGCGGTTTGTCGTAACGGGGCAAGCCGTTCACCCGAGGCGTCAGCCAATCGCCGGTGTCAGCCATGGCCCGTCCGGCTGCGGCAAACAACGGCGGAGTTTCATCCACCACACCGGTGGATCCCAACCGCCAAAAAGTGATAACGAGTCCCAGGGTCAGCACAAGTGCCAGAACCTGGCGTCGCTGGCGTCCTGAAACATTGACCGACAAGGGACCCTCAGCTCCTGCGGTCGATGCTGACATCCGCCGTCAGTCCTGTTCGAACCCACGCTTCAACACGCTGACTGAAGACCTCACAGGAGGCGTGCTCTTCAGCCCAGCTGCGGCAGAGGGAGCGCTCAATGCTGTCGACGCGCCGAAGCGCCTCCGTGAGGGCAGCAACATCGTCGGGCGGCACCAACCAGCCAGTGCGACCGGAACAGATCAGCTCCCCCGGTCCACCACGGTCATAGGCGACGACCGGAACACCACAGGCCAGGGCTTCAACCACAACATTGCCGTAGGCCTCATTCCATTTCGGTGTGTTGATCAGAGCGCGGCAGTGGCCCATCTCCTGCTGCAGCTCCTGGGTCGATCGAAATCCACGCCAGTCGATCGTGCCCTTGGGAACACTCGACTCCACCTGCCGCGCATAGGCGTCGTCCTCACGCAATCCCCAAACCAGAAGCTGTTCACCCAGGGCGGCAGCGGCAGCAGCAGCATCCTCCAGCCCCTTTTCCGGTGCGATGCGGCCCGCCCAACCCAGAGGGCCATTGGTCTGCCCTTGAAAGGTGTAGTTGCTGAGATCAAATCCGTTGCCCACAACACTGGGCGGAGAAGGCAGCCGGAAATCAGCGGCCTGGCGGTGGGTGTGAAAAGCAAGGCGACAGGAATCCCAGGCGGCGACGGCTTCGATCACATCGCGCATCACCGCAGCCACATCTCCCATGCTCACAAGATGAAAGAGCCTGGCGCTGACCCGTTGCGTCAGCCACAGCGGCAGCCAGTCGTAGCCACCGTTGATCACGGCGTCGGCGGACTGACCCACATCGAGCGCGGCCTCCCAGAGAGCCGGCAGAAGCCCATTACGGGGAATTTCGACCGGCGCATGCTCGGCGGCGTGCTGCCAGCTGGGCTGGTTCACACCCTCTACCTCCAGCAACTCAACTCCGGTGCAGTCGGCGGGGAGTGTGGAGCCCTTGGCGGCCACAACCGTGAGCCTGTGGCCATTCCGCACCAACCCCTGCACCAAGGATCGGAGGGTGAGCTCCACACCTCCACCCTCGCCACTGCCGAGGGCCCCGATGGGCGTGTTGACGATGACGAGGTGAAGCGGCGACTCCGTCATGAGGAGGGGTCCGCAAGCGGTAGCGGCTCCCAGAACCGGCGACGTTGACTCACAAAGATCACCGACACGAGCACCATCACAACACCGATCCACTGGAGCAGATCAAGGCGCTCTCCCAGCAACCAACCACCGGTGGCCAAGGCAAACACAGGGGTGAGAAATCCAAGGCTGCTGAAACTGGTGAGATCGCGCTGATTGGCGAACCAGAAGAACAATCCGTAGGCCAGGGCGCTTCCGAGCAAACTTGCGTACCCCATGCGCGCCCAGTCCGTTGCCGTCCAGACCAAGCCGGCATCCGTGCGCTGCAGGGCATGAACCCCGAGCAAGGGAAGTCCCCCCAGCACCATGTGCCAGGCCGTAACGCTGACCGGATCACTGTGGCGTGAGGCAAAACGAATCAACACCGTCCCAGCTGCCATGGCGACGGCCGCCAGCAACATCCAGCCCTCACCGGGCTGAAACAACTGCTGCACCACCGGCGGGTCAGCCAGCAACCACCAATGTCCCAACAGCTCAGCCGGTAGGCCGATGCAGACGATTCCAGCCAAACCGATGGCCAGCCCCATCCAGCCGATGGGATTGATCGACTCCATGAACAACGCGCGTGCCATCAGGGCCACCAACAGAGGTTGGCAATCAATCAGGACGGAACCGAGACCCGCGCCTGTGCCCTCCAACCCCCGCGCCAAGAGGCCTTGAAACAAGGTGGCATCCACCAGGGTGAACAGGAGGAACCAAGGCCGATCACGGGAATCAATCGCCAGGCCTCGGCCGGTGCACTGGCCCCAGAGCAGAAGAGCCAAACCGGCGGGCACAAGGCGCAAGCCAGCAACCAGCCAAGGCCCTGCGCTGGCGAGCAATGGCGCCATGGCGGTCATCGCCGTTCCCCAGAGCGCGAAGGGCAACACCATCAGAAACCAGAGTCGCAACGACGGCATGGATGGGCGCTGGGGTGCTCTTTTTAAGATCTGGAGCGATGCAGATGCGCAACATGATCTGGCCCTGGCGGCGAAAATCCCGACGACGGATGGCGCGCATCGTTGTTGATGGCCCCATCACCGGTGCCACGAGGAAGCGGGTGCTCAAAGCGCTGCGGGAGGTGAAGCAAAGGGAATTTCCAGCACTGCTGCTGCGCATTGACAGCCCCGGCGGCACGGTCGGAGACAGCCAGGAGATTCATGCAGCCCTGCTGCGGCTCCGGGAACAGGGCTGTCGTGTGGTGGCCAGCTTCGGCAACATCTCCGCCTCCGGCGGCGTCTACATCGGTGTGGCTGCGGAGAAAATCGTCGCCAATCCCGGCACGATCACCGGTTCCATCGGGGTGATCCTGCGGGGCAACGACCTCTCGCGGGTGTTCGAAAAGATCGGGATTCGCTTCGACACGGTGAAGAGCGGCCCGTTCAAGGACATCCTTTCCCCGGATCGTCCGCTGAGCGATGCCGAACGTGCCTTGCTTCAGGAGCTGATCGACAGCAGCTACGGCCAGTTCGTTGGTGTTGTGGCGAAGGGACGAAACCTTGAGCTGGAAACGGTGAAGCGCTTCGCCGATGGACGGGTGTTCAGCGGAGAACAGGCACAGGCGCTGGGCTTGGTGGATGAACTCGGCGACGAAGACCATGCCCGTCAACTCGCGGCGCAACTGGCCGATCTCGACGCGGACGACATTCGCCCCGTCACCCTGGGCAAGCAACGCCGCAAGCTCAGTGGCTTACTGCCTGGATCCCAGCTCCTGCATCAACTGCAGCAGCGACTCTCGATTGAATTGATGGGCAGCGGTCAAGTGCTTTGGCTGTACCGCCCATGACCAGCTCACCCCTTGTTCTGAGAGGCCTGCGCGGGGCCACCACCTGCACAGAGAACAGCTCGGAGGCCATCCATGCGGCGGTCAGCGCCCTGATGGACGCCCTTGTCGATCGCAATGATCTGACCCCCGATCAGCTGGTGTCGGTGACCTTCTCGGTCACCGCCGATCTCGACGCCTGTTTCCCAGCGGCCATTGCCCGGCGGCGGCCCGGCTGGGACACTGTGGCTTTGCTGGATTGCCAGCAAATGGCTGTTCAAGGCGACCTCCCACGCTGCATCCGTGTTCTGGCCCACGCCTGGATCCCACAGGACCAGCAACCCGTGCATCCTTATCAAGGCGACGCGCAGCGGCTCCGTCCAGACAGATCTGGTCACAACTGACAGATCAGCCTCCGACCCCTGAGATCACCGCCCACTGGTTGGACTCAGGAGAATCCCATCATCAAGATTCTTCCCATGGCCCGTTCCACCATCAGACGCTTGCTTGCTGGAGCCGGCACTGCTGCAGCTCTATTAATGGGCTCAGCACTCACCGGAACTCCCGAGCAGATCGCCCACGCCCAGGGCACACCGGGGCTGATGGAATTCCGCTGGGACAACGACCGCGATTACCGGAAGCTGTACTACTACCAAACCTCCAGCATCGAAAACGACCGCTCGGAGTGGTATCTCACCCTGCGCGAAAAGGACCGCAAGACCGCGATTCTCAAACTCACCGTCACCGTTCCGGACTACTTCGACTCCAAGCTCAAGCCCCACCGCATGCGCATTTGCCGCACCAGCGTTGGCAGCATGATGAGCCGCAGCAAGTGTCTCGAAGAGATCCCGGCGGTGATCGAGGTCAACAAAGACCAAACAGAAATCGTGGTCTTCCCCGACACGCCGCTGCCTTCAGACGGGGACTACGCGCTTCACATCAAGCTGTTCAACCCCCAGGGGAAGCGCATGTATCAGTTCAACGCTCTGGTGCAGGCCCCCGGCGATGTGCCGATGTCCGGCTACCGCGGCAGCTGGCTGATCGATGTGGACTGACTGATAAAATCCCAGATTCAGATCGGCCGGTAGCCAGGAGACGTCCATGACCAAGCGCACCCTCGGGGGAACAAACCGCAAGAGGAAGCGCGTCTCGGGTTTCCGTGTACGGATGCGCTCACACACCGGCCGTCGTGTGATCCGCACGCGCCGCAAGCGCGGCCGCGCCCGCCTCGCCGCTTGATGGTGTGGGGTGAATTCAGAGGATTCACCCCAGCCTCGGCATCCCCAAACAGGATTGGTTGATGGTCCTTCCCGCCTCCATGCGATTGCGCGGGCATCGATGCTTCAACCGTTTGCACCGGTCCTCCAAGCGCCAACACGGAACCTTGATGGTTCTGCGAGTCGCTGCAGGTGATCCCAAATTGCTTCGCCGGGAGTTGTGGGGCATCCAGGAAAGAACCTGCCGCTGCGCCTTGGTGATCAGCAACAAAGTGAGCAAGCGTTCCGTCAAGCGGAACCGGCTCAGGCGGCTTCTGCATGACCACCTGCGTCGACGTTTTGAACAACGAAACGATCTGGCGGGCCGGTGGTTGCTGATCAGCCTTCGCCCGGAAGCCGCGGAAGCCGACCCCACACAGTTGCTCGAAGAATGCGACAGTCTTCTGAGAAGCGCCGGACTAGATCCATGACCAGCATTCAGGAAGATGTCCACTACGACGGTGGACCAGCCCGCGGGGATCTGATCTTCAACATCCTGCTTGGCTTCACGCTGATCGGTCTTCCCTTCACCATCGGAGCCGTTGTTCGGGCCCTTTGGTTGCGCTTCCGCATCACCAGTCGCCGCATCTCGGTGACGGGGGGCTGGATGGGCAAAGACAAAACCCAGGTTGTGTATTCACAGATCAGCGAAGTGCGCACCGTGCCCCGGGGCTTCGGTGCCTGGGGAGACATGGTGTTGGTGCTCAAGGACGGCGCCAGGCTCGAACTGCGCTCGATGCCCCGATTCCGGGAAGTTGAGGCCTACATCCTCGAACGCATCAGCAGCCGTGCGGCCAAAGCCCAAGAGAAAACCACTGAAGGTTTCGCCGCCTGAGTGCAGCTGTTCATGCACACTGGCCTCACAACGTCCCGCCCCCCCGTTTCTTCAACGTGATCGGATACATCTCCGACAACCTGCTGATTCCAATCCTGGACTTCTTCTACGGGTTGGTTCCGAGCTATGGCCTGGCCATCGTCGCCCTCACCCTCGTGATCCGGATCGCGCTCTACCCCCTGAGCGCAGGATCGATTCGCAGCGCTCGGCGCATGCGCATCGCCCAACCGGTGATTCAGAAACGTCAGGCTGAGATCAAAAGCCGGTATGCCAACAATCCTCAGAAACAGCAGGAGGAGCTGGGCAATGTGATGAAGGAATTCGGCAGCCCCCTGGCGGGATGCCTGCCGCTGCTGGTGCAGATGCCGATCCTGTTTGCACTGTTTGCAACCCTGCGGGGGTCACCGTTCGCCGATGTCCCTTACACCTTGAACATGAAGGTGTTGCCGGCCGACCAGATCGCTGCCGTTGAACCCAAACCCTTCAACAGCGCCAGCCATTCCATCTTCATCGGTGAAACCGACCACGTGCCGGTGATCGCCAGCCTGCCGCGGGGCACCAAGATCGGCGTTGGCGACAGCGCCACCGTGAACCTTCATACGAAGGACGGTCGCGCCTTCAGCGACGTGCTCACGGATGTTGAGAACCCTGGACGCTTCTCCCCCACATGGGCAGTGACCAAAGGTGATGACATCGTCAGCGTCAGCGAGGACGGCACGATCACGGCACTCGCCTCCGGTGACGCCACCGTTGAAGCGAAGATTCCGGGCCTGGCAGCCCGTAGCGGCTTCCTGTTCATCAAAGCCCTAGGCCAGGTCGGCTTCTATGCCGACGGTGCCATCAACTGGGACATCGCCATTCTCGTTGCCGGCTTCGGCATCACCCTGTTCATCTCCCAACTGCTGTCGGGCATGGGCATGCCTGCCAACCCTCAGCAGGCCACGGCCAACAAAATCACTCCGGTGATGATCACGGGGATGTTTTTGTTCTTCCCACTCCCCGCCGGCGTTCTGCTCTACATGCTGATCGCCAACATCTTCCAAGGCCTGCAGACGTTCATCCTCACCAAAGAGGCACTGCCCGACAACCTGCAGAAAATTCTGGATCAGCAAATGGCCCAGAAAACAGTGACGGTCTCTGCCACCTCAGGCGGCTCACGCCTGCCCTTTGAACCGAAGGGCAAGTGATCGAGGCACTGGAGCCTGTTCCCCTCCAGGAGCTCCGGGCCCTCGGCACCGCGAAAGTCTGGGAGGTTGAGGGTGAGCTCGATGAGCTCCCCTCACTCACACCAGTGCGAGGCCATGTTTCCGCAGAGCACCGCGGCAACGTCTTGGCGGTTGAGGGGAGACTCAACACGATCGTCACGCTCTGCTGCGATCGCTGCCTGAATCAGTTCAATCAGAAGCTCAGCTGCACGCCTTCCGAGCTGATATGGCTAGGAGACGAGCAACCGACGGCCGACGAGCTGGAGCTTTCCGGAGAGGCGGCCGAGATGGAAGGGCTGGTGGATGTTCTCGATCCACGCGGTCAATTTGACCCCCAGCAATGGGCCTTCGAACAACTCAACCTGCTGTTGCCGGTCGTCAACCACTGCGGTGACCACTGCCCAGGCCCACCCGGCCTCCAGCAGCAGCCCGTGATCCCAGACACCAAGACAAAGGCTGTGGATCCCCGCTGGCAGGCCCTGCAGCAGCTTCAGCAGCAGATCGATCAGCCATGAGCAGTGCCACCTGGGGACATCAGATCGACCTTCTGGTGCGGGCGCGCACACCCCTGATCTGGGTGCGGAGCAATGAGGAAGCCCGGGTGGAGAGCCTGCTGGGAGAGGCTGCTCAGCGGCTTGCACGCCAGCTGGTCTGCTGGAATTTCATCGATGGCATCAGCGGGCCGGTGAATGCCGATGGCCAGGGGAGCCGTCAACCGATGGCCATGCTGCAGTGGCTTCAGCAACGGGATGCGGGCAGCCCTACCCTGCTGCTCGCCAAGGATTTTCATCGTTTCTGCGATGACCCGGGCGTTGCCCGGATGCTGCGCAATCTCGAAGCATCCCTGCGCAGCACCCCGCACACCCTGGTGTTGTGCTGCGGGCAATGGACACCCCCCGGCGACCTGGAAGAAAGCCTCACGCTTCTCGATCTCCCCCTTCCCGACAGCGACGACCTGCGCCGGCTGATCAGCAGCATCGGCACCAGCAGCGGCAGCCCACTGCCAGCTCCTGTCCTGGATGAATTGGCTCAGGCCTGCAGCGGGCTCAGCGAGATGCGTGTTCGCCAGGTGGCCGCCCGGGCCCTTGCCCGCCGCGGCCAATTGGGATCTGAGGATCTGCAGGACGTTCTGGACGAAAAACGCCAGACGATTGCCCGCAGTGAGGTGCTGGAGTTCTGTCGCAGCGATGCGGGCACCGAAGCCATCGGAGGCCTCGATGGTCTCAAGACCTGGCTGAACCAACGGCACCGGGCCTTCTCGGAAGATGCACGGCGTTTCGGACTGCCTCTGCCCCGTGGGGTCCTGCTCGTGGGTCCTCAAGGCACCGGCAAATCCCTCACGGCCAAGGCCATTGCCTGCAGTTGGTCGATGCCCCTGTTGCGGCTGGATGTGGGGCGGCTTTTCGCGGGTCTGGTGGGGGCCAGCGAGGCACGCACCCGCGAGATGATCCAACGGGCTGAAGCCATGGCACCCTGCGTGCTCTGGATCGATGAGATCGACAAGGGCTTCGGCGGGGATGGCCGCAGTGACGGCGGCACAACCCAGCGGGTTCTGGCCAACGTGCTCACCTGGATGGCGGAGAAACAGTCACCGGTGTTCGTGGTGGCCACCGCCAACGGCGTTGAGAAGCTGCCACCGGAGCTGCTGCGCAAGGGACGTTTCGATGAGATCTTCATGCTCGATCTGCCCAGCAGCGCTGAGCGCCGCAGCATTCTTGAGCTGCATCTGGAACGGAGACGACCGGGGCTGAAGCTTCCCCTGGAGACGGTGGTAAGCCGCAGTGAGGGCTTCTCAGGTGCCGAGCTGGAGCAGACCGTGATCGAAGCGATGCACCTGGCCTTTGCCGACAACCGTGAGTTGACGGAGCCTGATCTGATTGGAGCGGCCTCCCAGCTCATCCCCCTCTCCCGCACCGCCAGCGAACAACTCGAGCGGCTGAAACAGTGGGCTGACGGCGGCCGTGCCCGCCCCGCCTCTGTTGCTGCAGGTAACGAAGCCTGACGCGGCGTAACGAACACCCGCCTTGAGTAAGGCGCTGGCCGGCGCGCTCCCTACGGTCCCAACAACAGCAGGACCAACGTGGAGAGCCGCAACGACATCGCCACTCAGCTCTGCGTGGCCTGCCTTGGTGCCGGTGTGATCACGACCATGGCCGTCGCCCAGGGGCAAAGCCCCCTCACCGCCCTCGGCATCACCCTGTTCTCGGGCATCGCAGCGGTGATGGTCGGCCAGGTGCTCTGAAACGGACTGCCATAGGCTGCCGGCGCTGACGCCCCTGAAACCGTGCTCGATCAGCGCCTTGTGCGTGACAACCCCGAAACGATCGCCCAGCAACTGGAGCGTCGAGGTAATGCTGTTGATCTCACCAAACTGCAGTTGATTGCCCAGCAGCAGCGCGATCTGGAGCAACAACGCAGCAACCTGCAGGCGGAAGGAAACCGGATCGGCAAGGAAGTCGGCCAACACATCAAGTCGGGCGCTGATCCCAAAGGCGACGAGGTCGCCGAACTCCGCCAACAGGGCAATGCCATCAAGCAGAAGGTGGCGGTGCTGGAGGAGGAAGAGAAGCAGCTCTCCAGCGAGCTCAAGCAGCAGCTACTGGGGTTCCCCAACCTCCCCTCAGAGGCCTGCCCTGATGGACGCAGCGAAGACGACAACGTTGAAGTGTGCCGCTGGGGTACCCCCCGGGTTGATGACAGCCTCGACGAGCACTGGCAGATCGCTGAGCGGTTACAGCTGTTCGACACCGAACGCTCCGTCCGCATTGCGCAGAGCCGTTTTGTCACGCTGATGGGCCAGGGGGCACGCCTGGAGCGTGGCCTGATCAATTTCATGCTCGACCTCCACACGAGCAAGGGCTACCGCGAGGTGCTGCCCCCTGTGCTGGTGAACAGCGCCAGCCTCACCGGATCAGGACAACTGCCCAAGTTCGCTGAGGAAAGCTTCCGTTGCGCGGAGGACGACCTCTGGCTGACACCGACCGCTGAGGTGCCCGTGACCTCCCTGCACCGGGACGAAATCATCCCGGCAGATCAACTGCCCCTGCGCTACGCCGCCTACAGCCCCTGCTTCCGCCGTGAGGCCGGCAGCTACGGCCGCGACACCCGTGGCCTGATCCGCCTGCACCAATTCAACAAGGTGGAGCTGTACTGGTTTGTGCACCCCGATCACTCCGAAGAGGCGCACCAACAGATCACGGCTGATGCAGAGGCCGTGCTTCAGGCGCTGGAGCTGCCCTATCGGGTTTTGGACCTCTGCACCGCCGACCTCGGCTTTTCCGCCCGCCGGACCTACGACCTCGAGGTTTGGCTGCCGGGAGCAGGGGCTTACCGGGAAATCTCCAGTTGCAGCGTCTGTGGCGATTTCCAGGCGCGACGGTCCTCCATTCGCACCAAGGAGGGCAAGGCCACAAAGTTGGTTCACACCCTGAACGGCAGTGGCCTGGCCGTCGGCAGAACCATGGCGGCCCTGTTGGAGAACGGCCAACAGCCCGACGGCAGCGTCCTGCTGCCCAAAGCGCTGGTGCCCTACGTCGGCCGCGAGCGACTCCAGCCAGAATGATCCGACTGGACTCCTGACGGACATATGAACGTGTTGGCCGCCCTTCTGGTGCTCGCCCTGCTGATCGTGGTGCATGAGGCCGGCCATTTCCTTGCTGCCACGCTCCAGGGCATCCGCGTCAGCGGTTTTTCCATTGGCTTTGGCCCGGCCCTGATCAAGCGGCAACGGCGTGGGGTGACCTACGCCCTGCGGCTGCTGCCCCTGGGTGGTTTCGTCGCCTTCCCTGACGACGATGAGGAGAGCACGATCCCGGCTGATGATCCGGATCTGCTACGCAATCGGCCCATCCCCCAGCAAGCCCTGGTGGTGGCTGCGGGGGTGTTAGCAAACCTGGCCTTGGCACTGGTGGTGCTGTTCGCTCAGGCAGCGTTTGTCGGCGTTCCCGCCGCGCCGGATCCGGGGGTTTTGGTGGTGCAGGTGCAACCGGGTGGCGCTGCCGCCCGCTCCGGGCTTCGTGCCGGTGACCAGATCCTCAGCCTGAATGCCCAACCCCTTGCTGCAGGACAACGGGGCGTTGAAGCGATGGTTCGGGATGTGAAAGCAGCACCCGAGCGAGCCATCCGTGTGGAGCGAAAGCGAGGAGACGAGACGTCCAGCCTTGAACTCATCCCTGACGATCAACAGGGCACAGGAAAAATCGGCGCCCAGCTGCAGGCCAACATCAGTGGGGAGATGCGCCCCGTGCGCAATCCCGGTGAACTGGTGCTCACCACCGGCTCGCAATTCAGCCAAATGCTGCAGCAAACCGTGCGTGGCTACGCCGGCCTCCTGACCAACTTCCGCGCCACGGCGGGGCAGGTGAGTGGCCCCGTCAAGATCGTTGAGATGGGAGCTCAGCTCAGCCAGCAGGGGGGATCCGGATTGGTGCTCTTCTCAGCCCTGATCTCCATCAATCTGGCGGTGCTCAATTCACTGCCACTGCCGCTGCTCGATGGCTGGCAGATGATGATGCTGGCGATCCAATCCGTTCGGGGGCGTCCGGTGTCTGAACGGATCCAAATGGCCTTCGTGCAATCCGGTTTTCTTCTGTTGGTGGGGCTCACACTTGTGCTGATCGTGCGTGACACCAGCCAGCTGCCGGTGGTCCAGCAATTGATGGGTCGCTAGGAGGATGATGGCGCCCATGTATCGTTGACTATTCGTTCACTCGCTGCCCTCAGCTGCATGGCCAAGAAGTCGATGATCGCTCGCGATGTGAAGCGCAAAAAAACGGTTGAGCGCTATGCGGCCAAGCGCGCAGCACTGATGGCAGCCTTCAACGCAGCCGAAGATCCGATGGATCGCCTGGAGATCCATCGCAAGATTCAGGCTCTGCCCCGCAACAGCGCACGCATCCGTGTGCGCAACCGCTGCTGGGCCACCGGCAAGCCCCGTGGCGTTTATCGCGATTTCGGTCTCTGCCGTAACCAGCTGCGTGAGCGCGCCCACAAAGGTGAACTGCCCGGCGTGGTCAAGTCCAGCTGGTGATCAGCCTGTCGCCATGGCGTCGTGAGGGGGAGGCTTGGCCTCCCCTTTCTTGTGAAGAGCAGCCATGAAATGTCAGACTTGGGATTGACAAAAGGACATAAGACGTCGTGCAAGGACAAACCCAGTCGATCTCCTTTGACGGACGCGAGATTCGACTGACCACCGGGCGCTTCGCCCCTCAGGCGGGAGGATCCGTCTTGGTGGAGTGTGGCGACACCGCCGTGCTTGTGACCGCAACCCGTTCAGGCGGACGAGAAGGCATTGATTTTCTGCCGCTGATCTGCGATTACGAGGAGCGGCTTTATGCAGCTGGCCGCATTCCCGGCAGCTACATGCGTCGTGAGAGCCGCCCCCCCGAACGCGCCACGCTCACGGCCCGACTGATTGACCGCCCGATGCGGCCACTGTTCCCCAGCTGGCTGCGCGACGACCTGCAGGTGGTGGCCACCTGCCTGTCCCTTGATGAGCGGGTCCCCGCTGATGTTCTTGCGGTGACGGGCGCATCGATTGCCACGCTGCTGGCGGGCATCCCCTTCAACGGCCCGATGGCCGCCGTGCGGGTGGGTCTGCTCGGGGATGACTTCGTGCTCAACCCGAGTTATCGGGAGATCGAACGGGGTGATCTGGACCTGGTGGTCGCCGGCACCCCTGACGGCGTGGTGATGGTCGAGGCCGGCGCCAACCAACTGCCCGAGCAAGACGTGATCGAGGCGATTGATTTCGGCTACGAAGCGATCTGCGAACTGATCAAGGCACAGGAACAGCTGCTGAAGGATCTGGGCATCACCCAGGTAAAGCCTGAGAAGCCGGAGGAAGACAGCACCGTTCCTGCCTATCTGGAGAAGCAATGCACCAAGGCGATCAGCGCTGTCCTCAGCAAATTTGATCAGAGCAAGGACGAGCGGGACACAGCCCTGGAAACCGTGAAGGGCGAGGTGTCCGAGACCATCGCAGGTCTGAAGGACGACCATGCCGTTCGCCAAGCCCTGGCCAGCAGCCCGAAACTGCTCGGCAACAGCTTCAAGGCGCTGACCAAGAAGTTGATGCGTCAGCAGATTCTCAAAGACGGCAAGCGTGTGGATGGACGCGGCCTCGACGAGGTGCGTCAGATCAGCGCCATGGCCGGCGTCCTGCCGCGCCGGGTGCATGGTTCAGGTCTGTTCCAACGTGGACTCACCCAGGTGCTCTCCACCGCAACACTGGGCACCCCCAGCGATGCCCAGGAGATGGACGACCTCCATCCCAACACCGAGAAGCTGTACCTGCACCACTACAACTTCCCTCCCTACTCCGTCGGTGAAACGCGGCCGATGCGCTCCCCCGGTCGTCGTGAGATCGGCCATGGCGCCCTCGCCGAACGCGCCATTCTTCCGGTGCTTCCCGAGAAGGACACCTTCCCCTACGTGGTGCGTGTGGTGAGCGAAGTGCTCAGCTCCAATGGCTCCACCTCGATGGGTTCCGTCTGCGGCAGCACTCTGTCCCTGATGGATGCCGGTGTGCCGCTAAAGGCTCCGGTGAGTGGCGCAGCCATGGGTCTGATCAAAGAGGGCGATGAGGTGCGGATCCTCACCGACATCCAGGGCATCGAGGACTTCCTCGGCGACATGGACTTCAAGGTGGCCGGCAGCGAAAAGGGCATCACCGCCCTGCAGATGGACATGAAGATCACCGGCCTCTCGGTGAAGACGGTGGCCGAAGCCGTCAACCAGGCACGTCCAGCAAGGCTCCACATCCTCGAGAAGATGCTCGAGGCGATCGACACCCCTCGGGACAACCTGTCTCCCCATGCCCCACGTCTGCTCAGCTTCCGGATTGATCCAGAGCTGATCGGCACTGTGATTGGCCCCGGTGGACGCACGATCAAGGGCATCACCGAACGCACCAACACCAAGATCGACATCGAGGACGGCGGCATCGTAACCATCGCGTCCCACGATGGTGCTGCGGCTGAAGAAGCCCAGAAGATCATCGAAGGCCTGACCCGCAAAGTGAACGAGGGTGAGGTGTTCTCCGGTTCGATCACCCGGATCATCCCGATCGGCGCCTTTGTGGAGATCCTTCCGGGCAAGGAAGGCATGATCCACATCTCGCAGCTCTCCGAAGCTCGCGTCGAGAAGGTCGAAGACGTGGTGAAGGTGGGCGACGAGGTGACCGTGCGGGTGCGAGAAATCGACAACCGCGGCCGCATCAACCTCACCCTGCGGGGCGTGCCCCAAGCCGGCGATGCCTCCGAAGTGGAGCCTCAACCCACCCCGGTGGCACCGCTCAGCTGATCAGGTCTCAGACCTGAAAGCCGGGATCGATCTCGGCCATGGCCCGCGTCGCACGCTCTCCGAGCTCGGCGTGGGCTTTTCCATGGCTGGCGATCAGACAGCCGGCCTGTCGCACATCGCCGGTGTTGTAGGTGAGGTCGGCCTGATCGGCATGGGTGAAACGACCACCGGCCGCCAGCAACACCGCCTCCGGAGCAGCCATGTCCCAATCCTTGGGAGCGCTCGTGCCGGAGAGGGAAACGTAGAGGTCGGTTTCGCCTCTCAGGATCGTGGCCACCTTGAAGCCAACGCTGCCCACGGCTTTGGAACCGCCGAGATTGAGGGCATCAATGAGCTTGACCAAACGGTCGTCGCGGTGGCTGCGGCTGGCCACCAGGATCAGATCTGAAACCTCGGTTCTGTCGCTGAAGCGAACAGGCGACCGCTCACCTTGACGGTCTTCACACCAGGCACCCTCACCAACGATGCCGATCCAAAGTTCATCGGCATCCGGCAGAAGCACAACGCCGATCACCGGCCGCTTGTCGCGAACCAGGGCCAGATGAACGGCGTATTCGCCAGTGCCCTGCAGGAAATCCTTGGTGCCGTCCAGGGGATCGAGGATCCACAACCACTCCGCCGGCAGCGGTTGGCCTTCGGTGAGCTGCTCCTTGGCGGTCTCCTCGCTGAGCAGCATCCAGTCGGCCTGGGGGAACGCGGCCGACAGTCCATCCAGCAACCACTTGTTCACGGCCAGATCAGCCGCAGACACAGGGCCCTCTCCGCCGTCATCGACACTCAACGCCTTGGGGAAACCATGCGGAGGCTGCTCGCCGCGGGCATAGGCCCGCAGGATGTCGGCGGCACCCCAACTCAGGCGACGCAATTCCGTCAGCAGAGCCTCCTTGTCAACGCCAGCGGGGAGGACGGCGGAGCTGGGCATCATGATCAACAGAGGCGCTCGCCATTGTGATGCAGCGGGATGAACCAAGCGGCGGCAGCCTGTATCTGGTGGGCACTCCCATTGGTCATCTGGGGGACCTGTCACCACGCGCCCGTGACTTGCTCCGCAGCGTGGATGTGATCGCCTGTGAAGACACCCGCCACAGCGGACAGCTGCTCAGCAGCCTTGGAGCGGGCGGCCGCAAGCTGTCCTTTCATCAGCACAACACCCGCACCCGCGTGCCACAACTGCTGGATCTGCTGGCGGAGGGTCAAAGCCTGGCGGTGATCAGTGATGCCGGGCTGCCGGGCATCAGCGACCCCGGTGAAGAGCTGGTGGCCGCCGCGCATCAGGCCGGCCATCCCGTGATCTGCATCCCTGGCCCCTGCGCCGCCACCACTGCTCTGGTGAGCAGCGGCCTGCCCAGCGGACGCTTCTGCTTCGAAGGATTTCTGCCGACCAAAGGCAAGGAACGGCGGGCCCGCCTCGAAGCCATCAGCCATGAACCCCGCACAACGGTGCTGTACGAAGCGCCGCACCGCCTGATCACGTTGCTAGAGGAACTCCAGCACCACTGCGGAGGAGACCGTTCTCTGCAGGTGGCACGGGAACTGACCAAACGCCATGAAGAACAGGTGGGGCCGACGGTGGATCGTGCCCTGCTGCACTTTCAGCAGCACCCGCCCCAGGGGGAATGCACGGTTGTGCTGGGTGGAGCACCGTCGCAGAACGTAGAAGAACCCAACGACGACGACCTGCTCAGGCAGCTGCAGGCGTTGCAGGACGAGGGTGCAAGCGCCAGCGACGCTGCACGGCAATTGGCCCAGACCACAGGGCTGTCCAGAAGACGCCTGTATGCCCTCTTGCACCAGGGCACGTCAAACTGAGCCCGTCGACGGTTGTGCTGTGTTGATTCGCCTGCGTCTTCTGCTGATCAGCTTTGGCGGTGGCCTGCTGCTGTTGCTGCTGCTCTGCCTTGGAGCCCAGAACCTTCAGGATCGCCACGCGCTCCAACTCGGGGGGCAGCGCTCAGTGCCTCTTCCCACGGGTTTTCTCGTGGGGATTGCGTTGGTGATCGGCGTGATCAGCGGCGGAACGGTAACGGCCGTTTTGCTTCCCGATCAACGCGATCGCTTCGATTGAGAGCAATGAGGTAAGAGCAATCAGCGGCGGTGCTCAGGCATCCAGCGCAATCAAGGTTCCGTCCAACACCAGTCGTGTAATGCCCCGGGCCAACAGGTAACTGCTGGTGCGCTGAAACACAGCCGTATCGGGAACCTTGATCACCCGCTGACTACGCCCGCACTGGCGCTTGGCTGCACGGGGGCTGGCAAACAGGCACAACCCCTGACGTTCCTGTTCGGCATCGTCGAGGAGGCCCAATTCGGGGAACTCTTTGAGGGGGCGCGCATCCAGCTCGACCACCTTGTCGACCAGCATGTAGGCGCTGTCCGGCAGCAGGTCGACACTGAACGGTTGGGCTTGATTCAGTGGGCGATCGCTGAGATTTCCCACCCCAAGCAGGGGAACAAGCTCCGTGAATGTTTCAACGCTGCCGTTGTCATCGTCTTCGGCGAGCTCCTCCTCAGAGTCTTCGCCGAAGTCATCGGCGTCATCAAGAGCCAGGCTGCTGTCGTCTTCCTTAAGGGAGTCAACCTCTGGTTCTTCCGCCTGAGTGACGGTTGGCGGGGGAGGAGTGGCCAGCCCTTTTTGCCTGCTGGCCTTCAGCGCGGCATAAGCATCAGCTGGCAATAGTGCTTTCACCGTGCGACTCACGGTGTTGGGGCTGCAGCCAAAAGCCTCAGCCAAAGCTGATGTTGACTCGCCGGCCTTGTAGCGACCGACCAGATCCTGCTTCTCGCTGTCGCTGAGACGACGCGGGGCCATGGATGCCGATCAAGAGCCCATCACCTTAGGTGGCGCAAGGCTTCCAAATCCAGCCTGCCTCGATGCAGCCTGCCAAGATGTGGTCGCTTGCTCCCTTAGCTCAGCTGGATAGAGCAACTGCCTTCTAAGCAGTCGGTCGATGGTTCGAATCCATCAGGGGGCGTCAACAGTCATGCCAATGGTTCTCAGCGATTTGCTGGGAGCCGTTTTCCCTTGAAAATCAACAAATGTGCGCAAAATTGTGCGCAGATTTGACCCAAGCCCAGCCGGACAGGGTGTTGGGTAGCGATTTCCGCGCACAGACTGCAAAGAGCGGTACCCGCACTCGAAGAGGACCCATCCCCAGCAAGGCCACTGTTCAGCGGTGCATCAGCAAGCTGTCGCCACACTGGGATGACGAGCAGCTTGAGGCTGTCGTATCAATGTTCAAAGCGCACGGCTTGCTGTGAACCAACTACTGATTGCCATCCTCTTTTTGGCTGCTGCATTGGACGCTCCAGCTAGAGCAGATAGCGAAGCAGATTGGAGAAAGGTAGACGAAGCGTCTTCTTATATGGGTCAAGAAATGTCCCCACCAAAATTCGTTGATATTAATTCTGCTTTACTTACATCTGATGGATATATCGTCTTCAGGCAAATAGCTCCTATCCCAACTTATGAGATGAGGAACGGAAAAGTGTATGCCAACAAAAGCAAGCGCAATTTTGAAAATCGATGGCAATATTATGGAATTGACTGCAAAGAAAAGCACTTTGCCTCCTCTAAGCAGTATCCAAAATTCAAGAGTTCAGCAAGGCATTATGGAAAAGATGTTGTTCACAATGGGAACAAAGTATACAACAACACTTGGCCAAGAAATGTTGAGAAGCTTCTGTGTGGCAAGACTGGGATCAGGTCTATTCCCCATACAGTTGGTCAAATACTATTTTTGAATTGTATCGAAGGGAAAAATTCAAATATCAAGCCTTTGCCCTATGACAAAGCTGTGATGCTTGGAGTGATCAAATGAATCCTTTGGCGCAGATTAGTCGGTTTTTATTGACAGTTCCGTTGATCGCTGTGTCGACAACACTTTTGCATGCACAGCGACCCATTTATGCTTCGGAGCTTATCCAGGATTTCTTTCTAGATGATGCACGCATGCAGCAACATATGCAAAAATCATCTGGACAGGAAGATGCTCTAATTACAAAAAAAGATATCGACGAATTTCGTAAAGGAATTTGCTTGGCATGGGATAACTACCGACGATACCCTCCTAATCAGGGTATTAAAGAGCTGTGCGTAAAGCTTATTTCAGGCAATGCTCCTTCAAGAATAAATGCTTTGCCAACCAAGCAAAAGCCTCTCCAGGAAGATTCTCATTCAGCCTGCCTCAACGCAAAAGATTACGAGGGCTGCATGCGGTATCAGGCTGGCCGATCTGAAACTAAAGCAGACAATTGCAAGCCAGGTAAGTGGTGTAAGGCTACTGCTGGCATAGATATTTTAGGCAAGCCTAAGATTGAAGGATGGTGGATGAAGTCGACGCCCGAATCCCAAAGTGTTGGTTATTTGAGGCCAAAGCCTCGAAAAGTCCTTGTGAGGGGAAAAACGGATAGATATATCGCTAGGGAAATGGTAATTCGCTATTACCAGGCTCCAAGAGCTGGAACAGCGCCAACGACAACAACCATTGGCTCTTCGACTACAAACTGTTATGACGCAGGTTATTCGTTTAATTGCACAACCACACCAGCAACAACGATCACTAGTCCTGGTGTAGCAGCCCGACCAGGAGGCGTTGTTCAATTCACGGTTACAACTGTTATTGACTGCCATGAAAAGACAGTGGGCAATCACCGTGGCAATCAGTTAGACGGCAAGTGGGTCAAGCTAAGTAAAACAAGTCATCAGAAATTGGCGAATAACTTCTGCCCAGTCGTTGAATCATTGGAATTGTCGAGCTTCAGTAAATATGCTGAGTAGTGTTGGATCATTTAAATACTGAGATACCTGAAGCCACAGAAACAAATCATTTTTTTAGGGGCTGATCAATGGCCAGAACCAGCAGAGCTGAACGCCACAGACGCCGTGAATCAGCTTTAGCTCTAGTCAGTCAGGGCAAGGGGTTCAGCGACGTTGTGACCGCACAGATGTCTCAATGGGGGTGCAGTAGGTCATCTGCCCAGCGGGACTGTCGTTGGGCGCATGACCAGCTCCAGCTGAGCATTGATTCACACGATGCTCAACACCTGATGGTCCATATGGCTACAAGCCTTCAACGCATCTCTCTGAAAGCCGAAGAGTCAGGTCAGTTCGCAGCTGCTGTCGGCGCACAGAAGATGCTCTACGAGCTTCTTCTGCGCAGGAAATTGGACCATGAAGCCGCCAAAGCCAGTCGTCCTGGCTGGGGTTATCGACATGGCAACACCCGGTAGTGATTGGCGTTGCTACCAGGAAGTGAGGTTTGGAAATCCAATGCTTCCAGCAATCGTCGTCATCTTGTTTTTCATCGGTGCCGTTATGGCTGCGTTGAGCTTGTTTGTGGCCCACGCAATCGATGAGCACAGCAAGCACGATCTGAGGGGCTATGTCGCTTCGCTCTGGGGCTTGATTGGTGTTGGGGGAGCCATTTGTGGCTGGCAAACCTTGGAGGTCCTCGCCAGAGGTGCGTCGTTTTAGGGCACCGGAGGCTGACAGCTGCGGGAGAATACAGAAAGCACCTGCTTACCCATGACGCAGAAGAGGCTTGACGAATGGACTTTCATCAGTTCCCGGTGTTCTTTTTGAAGTCTCTTAGAGCTAACTGTAGCTGACCTAATGCAGCGCGAGCAATGTTGTAGCCGGCCCATGAGAGTGCTAAAAGGATTGGAAGTATTACAGCAACGATTCGATAATCCATACACGCAGTAATAGCTTGTGGAGGCCTTATTAAGGATATAAATCTTACAGCGAACGCCAGGATGTCTATTGGTCATAAGAGCAAATAGGTTGTAAGATTAATTCCCTCTCGCCTATCATTTGTTATATTCATATTTTACTGAAATCAGCCTCTCTGCTTGCTTAGTATCGTAAAATTTGATTTTTAAAAGAAATATCTTGCGATAAAGTTGCAATAAGCCTATAGGCAGCAAGATGATTGAGCCTAATTGGGATTACTTTATTCATGCACCCTTGGATGAGGGCGTAATTCGCTTCGAAACTAAAACAGAACGAGCACTTCATGCCAAGGTTGTAGCAAGTGAGGCCAACTGGGTGGAATATCAAACTAGTGAACGTCTTGAGAAATGGTGGCGAGCGAAAAATGACTTAGAGGCTTTTCTGGAAGGACAGGCAATTAGGCGAAAAAGAGAAACTCCATGAAATGAATCACAGATCAAGATCTGAATTAATGAACAATGTCGTGATGGCACCTATCATGATGCCTGAATAGATTATATAGCACCAAAAGTTTAGCCAAAACAATAGCTGTTCAAGCACTTGCTTATCAAATCCTTGATGTAGTTGCCATTCTCTTCCATTCTTTCTTGCGGCAATGGCTTAAATGGAACAACTTCTGGCTTGGATTGACGCTAGTGATTGGATGATTTGTGTTACTCGTGAAGTTAAGTTCGCAACACGTATGCGCAACACTAAGGCATAGAGTATAGAAAATAAAATTCTATGTATCAAGATTACACCGCTATCGCACTTCTTTTGTTGACTGCAGTACCTCTGGTAGCTGTTGCCACAACGGTTTTTTTCTATGTGCGTAGTAATGATCGGAAGACTCCACTCAAGAGAGAAGATTTTTACCGATAATTAAATCGATTTGTTTGCCTGCATCGCGTCATTATATCAATCGTGCTCAAGACCCTTGTGCTATATCTTCTGCATGCGGATTACTCAATGTGATCAAAACCAATTTGCTCAGTTGTTTGCAAGAACTTTGATTCCCTTCCAGGGGAGCTTACAAGTTGGTTGATGGAGTTACTGTTTATGCGGTACAGAGCCGAAAAATTATCTTGAAATCGACTGCGCTGCAACCAGTCTCATTTTCGGATGGACTGCATGTCATGCGGCTGGCACCGGTTCGATTAGTAATTACGCACGATAAACAGCGCGGGAATCCTCAATTTCAGTAATTGCACAGGGTTTAGACCAAGTGACCTATTGGTGTGGGCAATCGATCTGTCCAAACGACAGGCTTTGACATCGCTGATGTCACCCCGAACCAACTGCGCTGCAACTGATCCGGGGAAATCTGACAAAAGGACAAGGATTCAGCACCGCTCACAACAGTGGGTGTTGCAAGCGGTGAGAGCATTGTCAAAACCGTCGTTTCTTTGAAACTGACTGCACTGCAGTCGATTCCAGCTGACAGACGGGTTGTTTTTTGCTGTTAGTGCTGTCACCAGGCATTCGCCGCAGTGACCGGTAGGTCAGCGAGCTGGTGTCCTCAACAACTTCGCCATAACCCTGATCGCAGAGCATCTCCACGCAGGCAGCAAAGTCCTTGGATTTGTAGGTGCGCCCACCCTTCCACGTCGCTTTGGCGTGGGAGAGCTTGTAGGTCACCTCACCATGCTCTTGGCTAACCGAGTTGATGTGCTGCATGTACCGCAGCGCCCTGTCAGCAGGCTGGTTGTGGAACAGCTCTGTCTCTTGGAGACATTGATCAACGATCGCCGCTGCCGTCTGCATCAGTTCAACGCTGATCTCTTGGTCTTGACCAACCCACAGGATGTGCAGGTTGCCAGCAAGCCGAAGCGCATGGGCACCAGCTTTGCCCCACATTGCTGAAATCACCTTTGGCGTTGAGGGATCAATCGCCTTGAGATTCCGGGGCGCAAACCAGCGGTTGTAATAACGCCGGGCGTCAGCCGAGAGCTTGTAGACGCGTGGTGGTGCTTTATGGAAGCGGTCGGCGTATTTAGCCAGCACCTGGCGGGCTTTATGCAGCTCAGCTTCCTCTTCTGGGGTTTCATCCTCATCACGCAGCTTGAGCCCAACCAGCGGCACCTTCACGCAGAGCAATCGTGCAAATTTGCCGGTGGCATCTTTGCCATTGATCAGCTCAGTCAAAGCATCCGGCTGGATGTTGCCGAACACCGAAACCATGCTGGCGTCGTAATGGCGGGCACCAGCAACAACGCCGTAACTGGTGTTGCCGCCACCATCGAACAACTCCAGAAACTGCCCTTCAGCAGTGCCGCGCCCACGCTTGGTGTCAGCGTCCATTGCCCTTAGCAAGGCGCTGAACTCTTCACGCTTGATCAGTGCCCCAAGGCGTTTTCCCTCGAAGTGAGGGAGCCAAACATCAAGGGCTTCAGGCGTGTACTGCTTGATGTGCGGGTACAGCGGGAGCGGCTTAGGTGGCCTGTCTTCCTTTTTCTTGATGGCCTTGCAGTCGTGTTCCCACTGCAGAACCATGCGCTCATGATGCTCTTTGGCATCAAGGCGGATGTGGGCTGATGGCGCATCAATCAGCTTGGTGGTGTGACCTGTCTTGGACAAACCAGTTGGGCCTACTGAGGCAATAAACAGGTTCATCGGCACGCTGTACCGGGCGCTGCATTTGACGCGGTTGCCGAGCTTCAGCAGTCCGGCACAACCAACCAGAAAGATCAGCGTTGCCGTCAGGGCGTCAGCTGGATCTTCCTGATTGATCAGCTCAACAGCAGCCGCCACCATCAGGGTGACCCGCTACCGATCGGGAGCCAGCTTGCGCTGCAGGCTTAGAACGGCCTGGGCCACAACGGCCACAGCCGCCACCATCAAGCCATGCACCCAGCCCCCATCGATCCAAAGGGGATGGGCTGAAAGCAGCGATGCCGCCAGCACCATCAACACAGCAGAGGGCAACGTGAACCCTGCCCAGGCCGCCAGTCCACCAAGCCACCCGGCCCGGATCAGCCCCAGACCCATGCCTACCTGGGGACTCGAGGGTCCAGGCAACAACTGGCAGAGCCCAACGAGATCGGCATAGGCATCAGCGGTGATCCAACGCTCCCGCTGCACAAAACGCTCATGGAAATAACCGAGGTGCGCCACGGGGCCACCAAAGGAGGTCAGCCCCAACACGAAGAACTGGACAAATACCTGCAACGTCCGGGAGATCACTTGCTTGGGTGTATTTCGTCCTGTTGTTTCATAAGTTTTCCGAGGCGGGCGAGGAGGTCGGTGGTGTCTTCTAGAAGAGCGATTTCGGAGTCGTAGCTGGGATCGTGGGGGAGGGTCTCTGGCTTTTGTTGTTGCACCTCCTCCAACAGAGCAATAAAGTTGATGAACGCGGGACGCAAATCATGTAGTGCCTCGCCGATATCTGTGATGTTCATCCAGTAACGGCTGCGGCGAATGCTCACTAATCGGACCGCCAGAGAGTCCTGAAGTGCCTCGTCACTAAAGTCTGGTGGCATTGATTGTTCAGGGCAATGAGACCCTGTTGACAGCCGAAAAAATGATGCCATCACTTGGTTAATGGCATGTAAAAGAATAGATAAGAGAGTGGGTAGTGTGATCTAAGTCAAGCGATTAACGAGAATGACTATTTGTATTCACCGAAGTAGATCAGCTTCGCTTTGATGTAAGGATAGATAAAGAGCACAATCGAGCAGGTCAATGGTTCTCTGGCACAAGCGCTTCATGAAGCGGTTTAGGAAGAAGCTTGGCTTGAGCAAGTATCAGTACCTTTGGCTGACTTTTGGTAAAGGTTTACTAATAGGATACATCCTCGCTTTTCTGTTGCACCGCTAGGGACTGATCAGGGGGGTATCGGCAACATGTGATTTTTCTGCAAGTGCAGCGCCAACAAACCTAGTCCCCAAACTATGCCTGCAGCAAAAAGCTAGGACCAAAAGGGAGATCTCAAGAGAAGGTCTTGCAAAGTGCCTGCGCTTTTCGATCTGAATTTCTACGGCTTAAAGGTCAAGACTGGATTTCAGACTGATTAAGAGAACCGACTGGCCGGAGCTGCTGCCATGGTCAATCCAAACGCTGATGGCCGCGGCTGGGCAGGCGATGTAGCAGAAGAACCCAGGCGCCGTGGTGTCCTGCATCCGCCAGCTCGACCACATGACCGGCACCGGATACAACTCCCACCGCGGCCTCGGCGTACGCCGTTGAAATGCATTGGCGCATCAATCACAAATGAATGAAGAAGAGGTTTCACATCCCACACAGGAAGGTGAGCCGAGACAAACCTTCGACCCCAGCACAAAACAGCACTGCCCGCGACGCGGGTTGCTGCCAGCTCACCCACAACCGTTTCCAAGGCACCCTAGGAGTTCAAATCGAACAAGCTGATAGTCACTGCAACCGCCGACCCAAAAAATTGGAGGAGCCGTTCATGGCCCATGGTGCAGCAATTGCCTTCGGTTGACTTGCTGAGCGCATCCAAAACACCGTAATCCAGAAAATCAGATAGGTCTGGAGGATCAGCGAGGAGATCGCCCAAGCGTTCCAGGAAGAAGAGTTGAAGCAGGCAGGTGAGATGCTCTGCAAGCGGATTGATTACAGCATCAACGAGACATCTTGTATTACTGCTTACAAAAATAGGCAATTTCTACTGTAAATTGCGGCAACAATTGCAATATTAGTCAGTGTTTTGTATCTTGGAAATACTTGCTTAAGCAAAAATGATAGGACTTATCTTCTTTAGGTCAGAGGAGGATGATACAATTAATGAGCACAACCAATTCTCATTGTACTATAACATGATTTTAGATAATAAAGCGTTTGCCAAACTGAGGGAACTGCTCATAGAAGGAGGGCATTTTGAAGCAGTTTGCAATTTACAAATTTCCAGGAATAATGCATTAAAATTGTTAAAATCAAAAGTAGCAGCCGACAAGGACAAAGAGGCGGACTTTAACTCCTATACTTTTCATTGAAATGAATCATAGCTTACTATATATCAAGCAAGAAGCTGTTGATAAAACTTCTCTAAATTTTGAGATTTTGTTTTTAAGCGTAGAAAGGATGCTATGCCTTGTATCTAACTTGTACAAGCAAGAAAAAGATATCCTGATGAATGTGTACATTCTTCCTGCCGAGGAAAGCCTGATTTCAATTTCTGGCAAGGAAATAAATAATTATATAAAGCTGCTAGAAAAATCATTTAAAAAAGTTTCTAAAAAGAAGCAATCGATAAAGCTAGAAGTTGTAAGCAAAATAGACCTGGATCAATACAAAGATATTTATTTCCCGAGTCATCCTCCCAATGGAATTAGTGAAGATGAGCTTTCTGAGCATCACAACTCAGAACTCAAAAAATACTTAGAAGATGTAAGCGTACTTGCCGATAAAAAACAAAGTGGAAGTAGAATACTAAGAATATTTAAAGTTCTCCCTAACACAATTTCATTGAATTTGATTAAAGCTCATAGAGATGATTGTTATTTTCTTAAATTCTTAGAAACATTCTCTTACATGAAATGTGTTATTAATTTACCGTCATCTGGAGAGTCTCTAAGTGAAAATCAAATAGAAGATTTACTTCCGAATTCCAAGTTGACTTTAAATCACGCTGTAGTTGGTCTAGAAACATTAACACCAATGGCAAAAAAAGGCATTGCCAGTTGGCCAATAATAAAGGCAGTAACTAATAGCTTTTATATGCCAACGAACTGTTACTATTCAGCAATAGGTAGATTAACAGTCAACGACTACGGCCCAAATCAAACCAAGTATGGTTTCCGCACGGCAATACCAAGAAGAGATGAATATAAATTAGATCACGAAAAGAGAATTCTATTATTGGGTGGTTCATTTGTTTATGGCCATGGATTACCACCTCATAGGACTATTGGAAGTTATATGGAAAAAATACTAAATCACCAACATGCAGTTACTAAATATAGAGTTATTGATATTAGTGGGTGCCGAGAAACGCTTTTTGATCAAATCGTCAAATTAAATCAATTCTACTCATTGATTAAGCCTGATATAATTATACCAATAGCAGGCCTAAATGATATTCATCATATTATTAATTCACCTTACGAGTACGATGCTTACAGCGCCATGGAAGAAGCTTATCCAATTAAAGAGCATGAAAATATAAAACCATTTATCAATCATTTGAGCCATGATATTTACGAAAATATCCGATCGAAATTCAGTTCCATTAGTGGATTTGCAGAAAGTGAAGGCATGAAGTCTCTTATGTATTTACAACCATATCCATCTTTTCTTAGCCTGAAAACTCCACTCACTGCTTTTTATTTACCAAAAATCAAAAAAATGCAGGAAATATATGACTCAATTTTACTAAAATTTAGTCAAGACAGTGGCCCAATCAAGATTGGTTTGCAGGATTTTGCTTACGATCTAATAAAGGAGTATTATTATCCAACAGTATTTTTTGACAATTGCCATGTTACAAGCCTTGGCGCTAAACTTGTAGCAGAAAAAATTTGTGAGGACATAAAAATGTTATGACAAAACAAATGTATACTTTGGGGCTTTCTTACGGCTATCATGATTCAGCCGCCTGTTTTTTGGGCGTTGATGGGCAGATTGCATTTGCAGCTCAAGAAGAACGTTTTACTCGAAAAAAGAACGATTTTGCTTTCCCTGTAAATGCAATTCATGCAGGACTTAAGTATCTAGAAATTAGCACTGATCAAATTGCGAAGGTTGGATTTTATGAGCAGAATATAAAAAAAATAGCGAGAATTTGTTTGCTAAATCCAGATAATTGCCATGAATTGATTTCAAAGAGGCTCTCGTCCGATCCATGCTTTCTTAATCCCGAACAAGAAATATCAAATATCTTTGAAAATATACAATATGCTAATTGCTATCCTCATCACTTAAGTCATGCAGCCAGCTCTATCTTTCTGGATGACAGTGATCATGGCCTTGCCATTGTAATTGATGGTGTCGGTGAGTTTGATTCTACATCGATATGGACTTACGAAAATGGATTAATAAATAGAGTTGGAGGCACCCAAATTCCAGATTCAATTGGACTTTTGTATGCAGCAATAACATCATTCCTAGATTTTAGAGTGAATGATGGCGAATATAAAGTGATGGGCTTGTCGGCTTACGGGAAACCAGAATATGCCGAGAAAATCTGGAATTTAATTACGATTAAGGACGACATTGAATATCCTTTCGTAATCGATCAGCTCCATTTAGATCTGACAGGAAACTCATGTTTGTTATATCGTGACTCATTGCAAGATTATTTGGGTATAAATGAGCTAAGGCTAAATAATAAAAAGACTTACGATGATCTGACAAGTGGTGAATTTGAAAAATATGCAAATCTTGCTGCTTCCATTCAAATTGTAGCCGAAAAAATGGTTCGTCACGTATTTAGCCTTTCAATCAAAGCTTATCCAAGTAAAAAAGCGCTCTATTATAGTGGAGGTGTGGCATTGAATTGTGCGATAAATAAGTCATTAATGCGAGATTTTGGTGAGATTAATATTCAACCTTCCTGTGGTGATGCTGGTGGTGCAGTAGGTGCCGCATTCTTGGCCCATTACGAGTTTAATGCAAGCAATACTAGTTGCTCTTCATTTCATAGTAGCGAATTCAATAATCATAAGATTGTGAAACCTGCTCAGAAACAAATTGCCTACCTCGGCGCTAGTGTCACCCAAGAAAGTGCAAATAAAGCAATAGAGAGCAAGTGCTTAAAGAACTATAAGTGTTATAAGACTACTGAACAGATGGTTTCCGATGCTGCAAAAGTCATATGCAGTGGGAATATAATTGGATGGGTTCAGGGAAGAATGGAATGGGGCCCTAGATCCTTAGGTGCAAGGAGCATCCTGGCCTCTCCAGTTGGTTCTGAAACTCAAGCAAAAATCAACCAGGCAATAAAATTTAGAGAATTGTTCAGGCCATTCGCACCAGTGATGCTCAAAAGTTTTTATAAAGACTTTGTGCATAGCAATGAAATTCAAGAACCGGCTGTGGCTCATGCATATATGCTATCTGTAGTTGAATCATCGCAGAAAGCTCAAAAACATTTTCCAGCATGCATTCATGTTAACAAAACAGCAAGGATACAAATTGTTGACGACAATAGTGACCTGGAAATTGCTTTGCTTTTGAAAGGCATTAAGTTGCTTGGGCATGATCCTATTTTGTTGAATACTTCATTCAACCTCAAGGGTGAACCTATTGTTTCGAGTGCAGAAGAGGCGTTTGGTACTTTTTGGTATAGTGGACTTGATTATTTGTATCTAAGTAATTATCGGATCGGCAGGGATAGTTTTTAGGAAATGGTCGAGCCAATTTGGGTGCCTAGTGGGTGTCGTCTTCGTCCGAGTCGACACCGTGAGCATCGATTTGGGTAGTGTTCAGCCCCGGGAGTGGAGGGTTTGAAGGGTTTTTCCGCTTCGGGTTTTCCCCCTTCTTTGAACTCACTCCATTTCTCTCCGCGTGAAGCGGTGGAGAAAAACTATTCACACTGTTCACCCCTGATTGAGACCCTGCTGCTGGCGCTGGATCTGGGGGTGGAGGGTTTTGAGTTGAACCGTTCACGGGTGAAGGGTCCAACCGTTCATCGGAGCCCGTCAGGCCGAAGAACAGCGCCAAGTCGAACTCGCTCATCGGGCTGATTTCATATCGATACCCGGTGTTGGTGAGGCATTTTGCCAACGGCAAGCGGGAACCCTTCACGCCTTTGGGAGCCGTCAGCTTCCGCAGCTTTCGACCGAAGTTCGTTTGGTTCAGAACTCCGCTGCGGCGTTCATCGGCGCACCATTCCTCGTATCGCCGAAATAGCTTCTTGGCGGCGATATCATTGATGCCGTCGGGGTAAACCTCGATGAGGAACTTCAGCCATGGGTTCGCATCCAGCTGCGCCTCGATGGACGCCTCGCTGATGCTGGCGATGCGACCGGCAGAGTCGAACGCCTCCCTGATCTGATCGAGCGATAACGACCAAGCCCACTGCAGGATCCCTGGCAGCTCAGCGCGGAGCTTTGCCTTGAGGCTTGGATCCTTTCGCTGGACCGACTGCGCGATCGAGAGACTAATGATGCGCCGCTGCATCCCCTCGACGCCTCCCACATCGGAGACCCCGGGCAGATCGTTGAAGAATCGCCAGAACACCACGCCGAGCCTGGCGTCAGCCCTGTTTTGGAACTTGCGCCAGACCTGCACCGGCTCGTTGGAAACGATGCTGTTGAACTGGCCTGGATCTTTAACGACACCGCTGGAGTCGTAGTCGATTGCGGCCTTCTTCCCTTGCAGCGCCAGCATTGAATCGGGGTCGCCGATCATCTTTGGCCGCAGGGTCGTGGCACCATGCCCGCCGCCGCAGAGTGCGCGGATCACGTCACCGATCACTCCCTTCCCGCAGCCTTTCGGCCCTTCAAGGTCGAACGCTTTCTCGAAGGGGAACGGCGCATCCGGCTTCTTCGGTTTGATTGTCCAGCCGAAAGCCGCTCGGAATACTTTCGCGGTGTCGGCGTCGAAGGTTTGCTGGATGAACTCCAGCCAGCGTGGGCACTTCGCTGAGGGATCCCAGCGATATGGGAACGAGAAGGTCAGGCGGTCGCTTGGATCGTGGCCTGGGCGAAGGATGTTGGTGTTTAGGTCGAGCGTCCCGTTGCTGAACGCCGCCAGGTTGGTGCCGTCCCAATCGTTGTGCTGGAGGTAGGTCTCAACCTCGGACAGGATCTCCGCCATTCGGCGCCCGCGACGGTGAAAGTCGTGTTCATCCATCAGCTGGTGGAGTAGGCCGAGCAGTGGTTGTTTCCCCTGCACCACCTCCCAGTGCTTGCCGTTGAACGTGAGGGTCCCGCGCGTGGGATGGATGGCGTACCGCTCCTTCAACACGGCGACGAAAGCCTGAGCGATGTGGTGCGTGTTGTCGGCTTCGGGGTTCCAAAAGATGGGCGTGTCGCCCTTCCAATGGACGGCTGCCCTGGCCACCTTCAGCTGTCGCCTGAACGCATCGGCACCGTGCCGAACAATGAAATCGTCAGCGCCGTTTTTCTCCCCGTTCAGCTCTGACGGGAGAAACACCACGTCGGGAATGTGCCCGCCGAGCCCTGGATCGTCAGGATAGAAATCGCCAACGATGTGCTCGGTCAGGTCTCGCAAGGCGTCAAGGACCTGGGGCTTGATCACGACATCGCTGTCGAAAACGATGCGGACGGGCCGCCTCCAGTTGATCTCCCCCAGCTCTGGGATGGGGGCTGACGTGCCGCTGCGTTTATCCCTCCAGCCGTAAACACCGGTGAGCCCAATGCAGGGAAAACCATGCGCGGTAAGGCTGTCGGCCTTCTTTTCCCCTTCGGTGATGAGAAGAGGCTTGGTCCCTCCCAGGTATCCCTCGGGGAGCAGCGGTGAAAGGTACGGGCGATTACCCGCGCCGGAGGGCGTCAGGTATTTCGGATCTGACCCTGGCTTTAGTTTCCGGCGGACGAATGGAACCCCATCGCCGTAGGTGTATGGCTGGCCCTGGGGGTCGAGATAGGGGATCTCCCACCCACCATCGGCATTGCAGCGATAGTTCAGCCGCGCAGCGGTGGAGCGGTCGATGCCGCTGGCCGCCAATTCCTCGAACGGAATCATGGCCACCTCCGCTCTGGGCCACGGATTGGGCCACACCAACCCCTCAAGGCCATATAAACGTCAGTCTCTGAAGGGTGTTTGGGTTGTTTGCGCGACTGCCCCAATGGCAGTGGGTCACCTAAATTGGGCTCATCCTTGGCAGGGAGTGAGCGCCACGCAGATTGTGTGGGGCTCATTTTTATGCCCCCACCTGTTCGCGGATGACCTCAGCGGCTTTGCGCTGGATCATTCCCCTCCAGGCCAACTTGGCGCGCACACCATTCACCTCCCAGGTGATGGCGCTGTTGCTGCTGAAGCCCACTTGGTAGTGAATGCCCTCCTCGAGGACGTCACCACGTAGGAGTTTCAGGGTTCGCTCTGAAACACCGCAGGCGATCGCAGCCTGTGGCGTTCGAAGCCAATGTTCTTCGGGCATGGGAAGGCACACGTCTGGTGTTGTGTGTCAGCCCCCATCTCTTTTCAACGGAGCTAACGCAGACCTTCCCGGGTCCTTTGTTCTTTCGGCAGTACCGCCAGACCATTGATGTATTGGGCCTGGGCAACATGCTTTCTCGCGAAAGCAACGGCCATCCTTGGTAAGGGGGACGAGGTCAGGGACCAGTTGCACCGTCACGCCCCTCAAAGAGTGGGCTCTTTCGCGGTGGTCGGCGAAGAGGCGTTCCGCGGCAGCAAATCACCGGAGCGATTCACAACGGGACGATGACACATGTCATACCACGGCGCAACATTTTCACCAAGCGATAACCACCCGCCATCCTAGCAGTTTCAGGCAGATTGTAGGGCTTCGTTATACTTCTTGCCAGCTTCTTCCAGCTCCTTTCTGTTTACCCAACTCGAATAATATTTGAGATGAGTTTCGACGCTGTGGCCCATGAAAGCCGCTGCCTGACTGTAGTGAAGCGGACGACTTGAATATTTATGGGCGCGCCATGCCCATCCGTGCCGCAATCCATACGGTCGCAATCCTGGATTCCTCTTAACTAATTCCTGCCAGGGTTTGTATCTCTGAAGAATTTGAGCGTAAGCAGCGCCCACCTCCCGGTAGCTGTTGCGCTCGGCCACCTTATCGATCTGATTTTTTACGGGACGGGGAAGGCCGATTCGTCCAGAACGGAATAGTTGAGCAACCCTGCGGGCTTCGCCGGGCTGACCCTTCAGGTCGAGGCCCAGGGCGAGGCGCTCCTCCTTCTCTGCCCCGCTCTGCAAGGCGCGAACGTCCCTCTTCAGCTCTCCGCCGACGCAAACGTCTCCGTTTTCATCGACATCGAGGAGGCAGATCTCACCTTCCCTCAACCCGAAGAATCCGAGCAGCGCGGTCATCAACCAAAGCTGCTCCTTGCCATCCTCGAGCATCCTCTGGAGCAGCCACTCGAAATCGTCAGGCATCAGAGGGATGGTCCGCTTCTCTTTCTTCTGCCCGGTGGTGGGAGGGCTGCCCACCAGCTCCTGACGCTTGGCCGTTGACAAGGGCATCCACCGCGCCGGGAATCCCAGGTCGTCGCAGCAATAAAGGAGAAGGGCGGAAACATCTTGCAGTTGGCGCTTACGGCCTTGGCCGCCGGGTGGGCAATCCGCAAAATGCAGCGCGGCGTAACGGCGCATCAAACCTGGACCGTCGGTGACCCTGGGCTTGCTGGCCATCACCTCCCGAACACGCCGCAGCCGGGTCCGCAGATCACTGAGGGTGCTGCTGCGCCGATTGGATCGGGACTCGAAGAATCGATCGCAGGCCGCGCCCCAATCCACCTGCTTGATGGCCTTGGTGGTGCCGGTGCTGTGGACGGTCAGCTCAGCGCGCGCGGCGACTGCTCTGTCCCAGTCCATACCTCCATCGAGATATTCCCGGAGCTGGGCCACCGCCTCGAGCATCAGCCGGGCGTTCTTGCTGGCCCAGATGCTGTCGAGCTTGGTGCTGCGCCTGGAGCGGTCTTCCAGAATCTGAACGAGCTGGGCCCGGCCACGGCTTTCCCTGAGGCTCCAGCCCGTGCCGTGCTCACTCTTCAGCGTGCGGCGCAGAGCCTGCTCCCAGACGGCGACTGGCTTTTTCTTCTGCTCCGCCACTGTGGCCCAAACGCTCGGGTGTGGCCCAAATGGTCACGACACGCCATGACACGCTTGGACAGTGTGTGGCCCAAATCTGGCAGACCTCAGCTGTAAAGCTGTTTCTGGGCAGTGATTTCAGTCCCTTATGGAAACCAGCCGAACGTATGACCAACTGCCTTCTAAGCAGTCGGTCGATGGTTCGAATCCATCAGGGGGCGTCAGCAAAAGCAACGGTTCTTGGCGAAAGCTGGGAGCCGTTTTTATTTTGCGTGCTCAAACTGGTGCTCAAAATACGGAGCTAAGCAGCGACAGCAGGACCGGTTTCAACCTGGTGCACGGGCTTCCAATTACGGCAGCCGTGAGTGAGGTGTTGTCCCTGTTCAAGCAACGCCTCCATCAGCGCAAACAGTCGCAAAACCTCGAGAGGCAGGTACCAGCCATAAATTGAACAAATATGGAAATACGCAAACGAAAAGCGCACAAATCCGAGAGAATTACTACAAATACAAGAGCAGCAAATCAGCTTTGAAAAAATCCTACAATCACGCAAGCAGAACTTTATATGCCAGACGCGTTGGTGCATGTATTTGCTCAGCCACAGTTCTTGCACTTACATCTGTCGCAAGCAACCTGATATTCGCCGAAAAAATACTTGCTCGTTCAGCCACACAGGAAGATAGAGCAGAAGAGAAAATTGAAAAAGATAGCAACAAGCCTCCAACAACCAGCATTTCATATCCAATGCTGATCAATAAATCAGCACTACTAGATCTTGCGACGGGTGCAACATACCCTGCTGTAATCTCATCAGAGGACAGCCTGACTCCTTTCAAGGTCGAATACATTCAGTCAAAGGAACAAGAAAGTAAAAGCAAAATCATTGATAGCAGCAACATTCTTAGCTGGAGCGTTGGAAATTACACTGAACAGAAGTTCTCATTTGCGAATGCAGCTTCAGGAACACTCGGATTTGCCGCTGGAGCATTAATCATTCCGAGCCCGGCAACACCATTGCTATTGCTCATGTCTCCGCTAATGGGCGGAATAAGTGGCGCTACATCGGTCGACCCTAAGTGGAGGATTGCCCTTCAACTCATAAACGAAGAGGGGAGAGAGGAGACCATTCTTATTCAGTTTTTCACCGAAGAAGATGTTTCATTATTTGGAAATTACATAGAAGACAAAACATCCTTAAACGCAGGAGTCAAAAGATCACTTAGCGAGATATCAGAACTCCAGAAGGATCGGCTTTTTGCATTAATCAATAAGCGAAACAAGCTGGCGGCGAAGCTGTCGAAAGTAAACAGAAGAAAACCATGGTGCAGCGTCCTGGATTTATCAGGGACAACCGGCGACCCAAATGAGTATAACTCGGTGAACGACAAGGTAAAACAACTCTCTCAGAGATTATCAATAGATGTATCTCAACACAAACTAGACGTTTCCAATAGTGAGCTATGGGAACGGCACCTGGCAGCAAATCCGAACATCAAAATTTGGGCTGAGGCAAATCCCCAGGCAGCTGCCAAATTGAAGGAATGCCCCAGCCTTTAATGAAAAGGCTCATGCCTGAATAACAGGCTGCCGCTGATCTACGTGATCGGCAGCAGCGGGAACTAGACATTGACGGTAGTAGAGGATGACTAATCCATCAGCCAATCAAAGTCGTCCTCCCAGACTTGGTGCCTACCGCTATTTCGCCTGCGCTTCTTGGGTTTGGCTGGTTCAAAGAGCAAAGGAGGTGGCGGCAGCAAGAACGGCAGGACCGGAATCTCCTGGTTTCTCACCTGATACGGAATCACCTGCAGGCGAATTGGCTCCGCCCCCTCTGCAGGCAGTGCTGTCAACACCAATAACGCCAGCAATGCCCTTCGCACGCCCCACCTGAAAGATGGCCAACATTCTCGACGACGTTTGCGATGACGGCCCTGTGTTGTCACCACGGCTGTCCCGGCCCAAGGGCATCACCAAGCGTCAAGTGGAACGGTGCATCTCTGAGCTTTCAGAGCATTGGAGTGAGCAGGAACTCAACGATGTAATCGACATGTTCCAGACCCATGGCTTACTTTAAAAAGATCTGTGCTGATAAATGACAGATTCCAGCAAAGCCAAGACTCGCCAAGAAGCGAGAGACAAAGGCTTATCAACATACTTTACAGGCAAAACATGCAAAAACGGACATATCGCTGAACGCAACACATCTACTGGAGCGTGCAGGCAATGCGTCTGGGAAAGCAACCATAGGTCTGAAGAAGAAAAGCAGAGAATAAAGGAACTAAAATCAATCGAAGAAGAAAATGCCAAGAGCGAATACGGCGAACAACTAATTTCCAGAGCAGAAGCCAGATCCAAAGGCTTGACCCATTATTTCACCGGCAAGGCATGCAAAAATGGACACATCAGCAAAAGACTGACCAAATGCGGAAGATGCCTGGAGTGCTGCAATATGTGGGTGAGGAGAGATTATTCAACCAACCCAGATAAATTTCGACAACAGGCAAAGGACAGGTACGCATTAGACCCAGAAAAGCACGCCCAAAAAGCCGCTGACTGGCGAGCAGAAAACCCAGACAGGGTCAAGGCAATTCAAAAAGGATACAGAGAAAGAAATCCTGAGGTGGTATCAAAAAGAAAAAAAGAATGGAGAAAAAACAATCCCGACTATGCAGCAGAGCACAGAGAGAAAAACAGAGGTGAATACATGAACTACAGCGCCACCAGGCGAATAAGGAGAAACTCCGCTGTCGCGACTTCTATTGAAACAATGATGATCAAAATAAAGTATGAGCAATGTGCAGCACTTAACGATGAAGCTGGATACATTAAGTACCATGTCGACCATATTTGGCCCCTCTCAAGAGGGGGACCACACTTGCCATGGAATCTCCAAATCATTACCGCAGAATCAAATAGCCGCAAAGGCTCAAAGTTAGTTACTTAGATATGTGATTTTTAATGGCAATCACCACCAAACAGCAACGGCAGCAACGCCGCAGCGAGGCTCTTCAGCTGATTGCTGATGGTGTGCCGCCAACTGATGCAGCGACGCAGCTGTCATCCAAGTGGGGGTGCAGCAGGCGAACAAGCCTGCGTGACATAGAACTCGCCCAAAGTGAGCTTGCAACCGCCTTGGACTCATCAGAGTTGAGGCACATGGTCGGCTGGCTTGCGACTCAATATCAACGCCTAGCCGCCCGTGCAGAACGCGATGGCCAATACAGCGCAGCCTGCGGATGCTTGAACGCTTTGCGGGCAATGCTGATTCAGCCGCAGCTGGACAGGCAATTTGAAGCGCACTTCCGTGGCCGTTTTACGTACCAGGGGCACCGCAGGTATTAACTGAGCACCAGACTGAGCACAAACCGCAGCAGACCACAGCAAGAACACTTTGACCAACTGCGATTCGGAGCAATTAAGCCACTGCTAATGCAGCAATCGGCCAGGAAAGATCACCCATTTGCTAATCCACATCCATCGATAGGCACAAAAGGCCACGGTGCTCCATGCTGAGGAGTAGTGGTTTGGACTAAGCCAACAATGCGCAGACTATTTTTTCTCTTTTCCTTAGCAGCACTTCCGCTTCCAGCCATGGGCAACGACTTCTTCGCAATGCCAAAGAGCCTGAAGCAAAGCAATGGCGAGGTGATCTTGTACGAAAATATGAGCAGTTGCCAAAAAGAATTAATGAAACAATGGGTTAGGACAGCTATTGTTTACGAAGAAGTAAAGAAACTAAGGGCAGAGAACTCCAACACAGGAGCGCCGAAAATAGACCAAGAAACAATAAATCAGATGATGCTTAATCAACAACTGTACGACCATCAACTTGACATGCTCATATTGAAAGGCCTCCAATGAAACTCTTTTCTTTAAAGATGGTGGCACCATTGGCATCAGCCCTAATGGTCATTTCAGCCACACCTGCATATAGCTTTATAGATAAAATTTGGAATCTAGCCACTAAAAAAGGGTGCGAACAATGGGAATACATTAAATCTCTAAGACCCAAAGTGCATGATCACGACTACTGTTACGAATGGCTGGGCGAATCAGACAAGGCTTTCAGAGTATGGAAGATCAAGGATGGATCTATCGGCGAATTTTTATCACATGATGTATGGGTACTGAGCGGCAGCCTTAGCGGATTTGGCAACTGGCAGGGCAAAGGCAACTTAAAGGCAATACTTAGAGACGAGAACAAAAATACGCGCTACATGATTGAATGTTATGGCAGAAAATTTACTGGAAAGAAATACGGGCATTGCATAATCTCAGGCCTTGATTAGGGAGAGTCTTGTCGATACTTTGCCTAGAAAATCAATTCAGCATTTAAGACACTAACCAACGTCATACATGACAACACCCCTCCGATGGGAAGAAATCACATCTGATCTATTGCAATAACAGGAGTTTCTGGTATTCCCGTCGATGTTCCTTGGGAACTACAGTTTTTCCCGTTAAAGGCAGCAGGAACAGTCTCGGGAACTGGCAAGACCTCTGGATGTGACTGCCTTCTTGCTTTATTACTTCCTTCTAAAGAGAGATCCCTATTAGAGGTCAGCCGCTGCAGTGTTGACGGTGCCAGCGCAACCCGACCACGCGCTGGTTTAATAATCTCCCTTTTGGCCACCATGGCGCCAACAGTGTTGTCCACGGTCTTCTGAGCGTATCCATGGGCCGTGTAGACCTCATCACCCAATGATTGACGACTAAGGCTATTTCTGCCGTTTTGATGCGCCTTGTAGAGCACATCAGTAATGGCTTCTAAGCAAGTGCCGACTACATCACACTCAGGTGAAAGTAGAAAACCACCATTCTCACGATCAAGGCTAAATGTCAGCTTCCGGTGAGGATCAACAGTTGCAGCACGATCTTTTTTGAACTCAGCAGTTACACCAGCCGAACGACCCTCAGGATCAACAGCGCGAGCCAAACTAATGACCATAGAAGGATCTTCAGCCCAGCTCTTTGCACCAGCGTGAGTTCCGTTTCCAGTTCCATCGTGCGACAGCAAACAAATGCTGTGTTTAAGCGGCTGGCAGATGCCCTCACGCATGTAGCGCAGCAACTCCCGCACAGCATCGTTGTCTGAATAACTCCAGCCCGCTGCAGAGCTGACTGACTTGGCTGAATCAATCACAGTCCAGGCGATGTTGTTCTGCTGAACAAACTCCCGGAGATGAACGACACCGTTGATATCGGCACACCAGCTTTGGTGACCTTGGTCTGCAGCTTGCCCCCAAACCCAGATCATTTGATCAGGGTGGTCTGGCTTTAACAGTGGATCGTCAGGATCAACGCCAAGATCATCCAACGACTTTTTCAGCGGGCCAACGCCGCTATCTGTGCAAATAACCAACGTCCTCAGCCTCTCACCAGGAGTCGTCCGATCTAGGAACGGCTCACCCTTTGCAGCAGCAAGCGCCAAGCCAAGCGCCAGCGATGTCTTACCTGTGCCGAATGGGCCGTAAACCAGGCTGACATCACTGCTGGGAATCCAGCCATCCTTCAGATAACCAAGCTGCTCAACCTTGCTGAGATCAACGCTGTCGCTGGTCTTCTTGGCAACGGCAACTTCAGTGGCGGTAAAGGCTTTGAACAACTCACGGGTGATCTGACCATCGCTGATTTTGTAATCAGCCTTGAGGTCAGAACGACATTGCATCTCAGCGTCTCTGTCCTGTTTGAGGATCGCGTTGAGCGTTGCCCTCACCATGTCGGTGAAGGTGGTTTCGACTGGCTCAAGGCCAATATCAATGCCCTCTTGCTGCTGCCTAAACAGCTCTTGGTAATTCACTTCCATGGCGGATTTATCCCAACGAGGTTGTTCAGCAGTTCGGGGGCAGCCAGTTCCGTTTTGCAGGCTTCCAACACCCCAGCCAGTTGCCAGCTGACATCCTTGGCAGCACGTTCCACCAACGGCATCAGCCGTTTCACCGCTGGCATTGCTGCAGCAAATTGCCGCAGTATCGGCAGCAGGTCTTGGCCGCGTTGATCTGCCCTTTGAATCAGATCGCGAAGGGCCTTCCGCTCTTGGAACGACAGTGGCGTTTCCAAATAATCGGGGACTTCAAGCGCAAGATCAGCCAGCACCAGATACCGCTTGATCTCTGCCACCACTTCTGATGGCTTGGTCTTTGCCGTTGGCGAAACAACCTGCTTTCGCCCATGGCGTTTGCCGGTATACGGCACCAGAACGATGCAGTTGCTGCCAAGGCCAACGTCGTCAGCGATGACTTTGAACCGCTGGCTGGCGACAGTAACGATGCCGTTGGCATCAGCTGGTGGCAGCGGAAAGCTCTTGCCTTTCCAGTGAATGATCTTGTCGCCAACAGTGCCGCACTTGTTTGGCCTGCCGCAGATGCAGCGATTGTTCCGCGTTGCGGGTTGAAACTTGCCCCGTTGAGCACCAGAACGAGCACCAGCCTTAACGGGTCCAGAGCTGAACCCTCTGCCTGGCTTGTGTTTTGACGATAAAACCGACTGCTGATTATGCAGTGGTGGACTTAAAATTGAGTCTTCCTTGGCAGGGAGTGACTCAGGCCCAAGATGGGTTTGAGTCATTTTTTTGCCCCCACAAGATCAGCAACGACCTCATCAACGCGGCGAATCAGTTGACCACGCTCGTGGAAGGCTTCACGAACAGCATCAACATTCCAGACGATGCTGGCTGTTCGACTGACGCCGAGAATGTAGTGCTTACGGGGTAGCAGAAAGCCACCCTCATAATCAATACGGCAACGCTTTAAGTAAGAACGGCTTACAGCTAAATGCCTTGCAGCATCTGCCGTTTTGAGCCAAAGCTCGGGCATGACATAGGCACACGAAGGGTGTGTGCAGCGCCCCCATGCCTCATCCGGAGCAACTGCGACCCGTTCCAGAGCCTTCGTGATTTGGGCAGTGCCCCTAACCGTCGCCTAGCCGGTTAGTGCTTTGTTCCTTCGCAGGATTCCGACCGTCACATGATGCTGTGATCGCTGGCAAGCCAGATATGTCGGGGCCGCACTCAGAGAGTGGTCCGCGGGCAAGGCTCAAGAGTTTGAGTTCCCCTACGGTGACGAATGTCACGAGCGCAGTATAAGCATGATCAAGCTGATGCAACCCCCTGATTGAACCGTTCAAAGACTTTTTCCGTTTGATCAGGATCAATAAACTCGCTGTAATACCGCAAATGAGTTTGATGCGTATGCCCCATCGCAGCGGCGACAGCACGGGTTGGCACAATCATTTCCGTTGATTGATGCACCCGCCAAGCAAAGCTGTGGCGAAGAGCGTTTGGGGTGATTCTGGGCTCAACCTTGACCAGATCTTTCCAGAATTGTGTTGCTTTCACCTGCTCACTAAAAGCATCACCAACATCACGGAAGAATCCTTTCTCCTCAACCTTGTCAATCTGCTTGCGCAACCGCTGGGGCAGTTTTACAAGACCAGAATGATACTGAGCCAGCATATACATGGCCTCATCCACTGGCCTACCATCGCATTTGGCATACATCGCTAAGCGTGGCTCTTTGGGCGGCGCTGAGCGTGTTTTGGCATTGGCCTTCGCCTGCATACCAACCTTCAACTGCAAGCCTTTTGCTGTCTCTGTTGGCATCAACAGAGCAAGCTCACACACACGCAGACCAAAATATCCAGTCAGGCCAACCGCAAGCCTCAACTGGTCTTTGCCGTTTTCCTTGAGCCAATCAAGGAAGTCTGAAAACTGCTGATCCGTCAGCGGAATGGTCTTGCGCCCAACCTTGCTGTCAACCGGGCGAGTACCAATCAGCTCGCTTTTCAGCGCAGTCGATAATTTAGGGCGGTAACGATTACTAGCACCACATTCTTCAACAGCAAAGCTCAAGAAACGGGTGACATCTTCAATGCCACGCTTCCGGCCTGAGCCGCCAGCTGATGTAACAACAATCAGCTTCCCGTTTTTATCCTTCTTGTAAAAGTGCTGCTCGGCGTAAGCACGAATGAACGCTTCGTAGTTGCGGGGCTTCGGCGCTGTTTTTAATGTGTTCAGCGCCTTGGCTACACGCTGCTCAATCAGCTTCAGCGAGTTTGACCTGAGGATTGGCCTAAGCGATGCCAAGAACCGCTCAGCAGCGTTGTCCCAGCCTTCAGCGTTAAAGGCACCCTCACCGTCTTCACGCTTGTCACCAGACCATCCTTGGCGCTCAGTGATGGCCTGCTTAAGGCTCTTGCTGGCGTCCTCAGAAAGGATTTTCCGGATATCTCTGACCCACTCACGAATGGTGAGCGCATCTTCCGCAGTCCATGTCAGGTGCGGAGGAAGGTAGTTCTGCTGCCTGGTGCCGTCGTCAAAGATTGTCGTCAGCTGGACCTGTGAACGTCCTGAAGGCAGCTTCACCAGAAAGCCAGCGCCGTTGTCGAGCTTGATGTCCGAACGCAGCTTCTTGACCCACGCAGGCTGCTTTGCACGTTTTTGAGCACCAGCGGGCATTTTGAGCACGAAATGGAGCGTGGCTACAGACCGACTGCCTAGAGGGCAACTGGCCTCGCCTGTGCTCAATATTGTGCTCAAAACGGGCACAAGTGTCTACAAACTGGCCTAAGCGGCTGTGCTCAACGCCTTGGGCAAGCCAGTTATTGCAACGGTTCTGACTGGGATCTCGGCGCCAAAAGCCGGTTTCTTTGAAATTTCACCGATTGCCTTCTAAGCAGTCGGTCGATGGTTCGAATCCATCATGGGGCGTGTACGACGAAGCCACTCCAACGGATACGTCTCGGAATGGTTCAAACGAGTTGTGGAGCCCCCCGGAGTGTTGAGGGGCATGGCTTCAATCAGACGATCAGCTGTAGGCCTTGGCAATCAGGGGGCCAGCTTGCTCATCTGACAGCACCGGGGTGACCTCCCAGTCGAGGCACTCGGCCCACTCCGCGGCGTGCTCGTAACAGGCATCGGCATTGTCTGCCTCCACGAGAATCCAGCCCTCAACGGAACCCGGTGCATGCCAACGCTTCCAGGACTTGCACTCGGGGAAAGGCGCACCCGTTGCCAGGAACTTCTTAGCAGCAATTTCGTGGTAGCCGGTCTTGAACGACCAGTGCATCAAAAAGGTCATGGAAGGTGTTGAAGCCAACGAACATTCCCACAGGCCAAACAGTTTGTCTGTGAGGGCAAACACGGCGGGATAGATCGCTGCAAGCCCTTCCCTCAATCGTCGTCAGCAATCGTCTTGCATCCAGCGTTATGCGCGGTTACATGGGAGCCATGCAGCCAGATGGCGGAATGCCGGAGCTTCTCAAGCGTCAGATTGACCGCCTGGAAACCGCCATTGACCTCTCGACGGACTGGCTTGAAATTCAATATCTGATGGTTGAGCTCGATCAGCTCAAGGCTTTGTATGAGGAGGAGGAATCAGAGGCTGCATAAGCGGGTTTTGACCTCAGCCTCAGAGCACAACCCATCGAGCTCAGCAACACGTCAGGCCAGCTTGTTCAGCGTTCTTGATCCAACCCTGCCAGCGTGGGAAATCACTAACGTTCCATGGCATGAATAACGAGCAGCAGGCGGAACTGGAACGCCTCGAGCGTGTGCTTGCGGTGGCCAAGCGGAACGGGAACGAGCTGTTCATTCAGAACATCGAACGGGAGATCAGCGCCGTTCAGCGGGGCGAACACTCCCCCCTCATCGAGGAATACCTCACAGCGGAAGAGCGGGCATCAAGGGGCGTCGACAACCAGCCCGAGGCTTGAAACCAACTGAAAGGCACGTCATCCCAACAATCGATCGTTCAGGCCCTCAAGGCAATGCGCCTTAATGCTGATGACTTTGTGCCCGGAAGGCACAAAACTATGGGCATCGAGATCGGAGGAGCCCATGACGGACGACACTCCACCCCAACAGACCGAAGAAGCAGACTGACTTTCTGGCCCCTGCTCCAACAGTCTCAACAATGACCTGGGTTGGTCCTTTGGTGGGCACGCAATGGTCCGCCACGCCAATCGACGCTCCACTTGCACCGTTTCAGGTGCCCTCGGAGAAAACGACCCAACACCTCGAGCCCATGGCCCCAGGGCGCCTCGAGCCAGACGCTTAGACCCTTTCTTTCCCTAGCTGAAGTGATGGGTTGAACGATGCACAAACGAGCGAGTTAGGCCGTCTTTCCACCGGGAAGGGCGGCCTTCCTTTTTGGCTGATCACCCATGAAACAGGAGCCACCCGATCTCATCTGGGGCTCACATTTAAACAGTTAAGGGAAGAGTCATTCCGGCAAGCATCAAGCGTCTGCATCCTCCACATCGGCCCCAGAACCAACACCTTCAGCAACAGGATCCTGACCAGGCCGCCAGCCACTCTCCCAGATTTCACGCGTCTTGAGATTCAACTCATCGCGCGAAAGTCCCCATAGCGTGAGACATTTCTGCAGATCATCACGAATATCTTCAGCGCCAGGAAAATCCGCATATCGCGAAAATAACGCGGCAATCGTTGTCAACTGCTGCGGGCCTGGTTCGCCTTCATGACCCAACACAGCATCAATCTGGTCGCGATCAATGGCGTAAAGCGGATGGGTTTGCTGCGTGTCGTCGGTCATCCACCGATCATGCCTGAACAGGGGGAGCAGAGCAGCAGATCAGTCGAGCTCCCAGCACTCAGACCCACGACTGGTGAGCAGGCAGACAACATGCTTTTCCTCGCTGATCAGGCGATACGTGTGCCCATCAGCATCACTACGGGCACGGGCATGCCAGAAGGCATTGTCTTTGGAAGCGTGTTCGGCACGATTGGACCAACCATCAACTGTTAGCTCTTGAACCGCAAACATGCGCCTGACTCGAACTGAACAAAGGCTCGAGGAGCACGCACGTTCTGAGCAGGATCAACAGAAACTCGTTGGGATCGCTTGATCAGCTGTTGTAATCAGCGCAAAGCCGAGATTTTGTCGACACTTGAACCAACTTCCTCAATAGAAAGACGCTCAGCTGAGGCGTCATTTTGAAGACGAAAGAGAAAGCCATTTACCCAAGCTGTCTCTTTATTGTTGACCTCATGGCCACGGTCAACGAACCCGGGCTGCTGCTGGAACAGATACAGGAGAATGGTCAAAACGTCCTGCGGCGAAAGATTTTCTGGGTCAATCGATGGCAGTTGATCCCTTACATCCAGATACGACATTGACCCGGTGGTCGCAACATCAAAGGCCACTGTCGACTTGCACGCACGATCAGTCCATCCAAACAAAAAGCCCCACCGAAGTGGGGCTTCATCTCTTGAGTGAAACAGGAGTCAGAGCCAATTGGCACGCATAGCCTCGTAGGTCACTCCTCGGTATTTCAACTGAGTTGGAGCAACCTTCTCCTTCGCCAGCTTGACGGGAGAGAGATGTGCAGAGGTGTAGTCGCCGGATTCAGATCCGCGAGCCACGGCCTTTTTGGAGCTGTTGCGGAGCTGCACGCGCAGCTCACGCTCCTTAAGAAGCTGAAGAGCATTCATGGTGTTCCTCGTAGAAAGCTCAGGCCCCGTTCCATGCCCTGAGTCGAACTGCGCTCCGCTGTGTAGCGAAGTGAACGTTTGTAGCGGTTGCTACAAAAAATATAGGGCACCCAGGCCGAGTTGCGCTGTTCATCCCGTTACAGCCAGAGGCAATTAAATCAAGTTCAACCGCAAAAGCTGCGCCAATGCGAGCGAATTGTGGTCGTCTTCGTTGGTCGTTCTCAATTCAAGGTTAAAAAAGAGCGCTGATTGCTCCTGAACAAAAGGGCCTGCATGCCACGTTCCCGGATGCAGCTTGAAGGCTTCACCGGCCTGAAACTTGATCAGAGCGATCGAGGATGCGGGGGGCGGACAGCCGGAATCCGTGGAAGGGGCCATGGCCAGCCACCAGGGCTGGGCATCGGCAGACCCCAGACACTGACTCACGCGATGGTGCCGCGTCATCGACTTGAGCACAGGAGGCCGGCGGCGGATCCGCATCACGTAAAAGCGCGGTTGACCGTCTGCAGCGAAATACAGATCTGCGTCCGCTGAACCGAACAATGCAGGATCACTCTGCGGACGCAACAAGGTGCCACAGCGCTCCAGCCAAGGCGAGTCCGATGCAATCGGCGTCAGGCTCTGGGCTTCCTCATGATCCATCCCGTCAGGATATGAAAACCAGCCCATGCACCCGCGCAACAAATGGTGCCTTCGGCCACTGACGGCAGGGTCGGAACTCCCTATCACCTGAAAAAGGTGAACCGATCATGCTGACCACGTCGACACGCTTGAAACTGCAAAACATCTGCAGCCGCCTGGCGCAGGGTGAGTTCGTGTCACTCCAGGAACGCGTCTACCTTCAAAAATTTGCCGAACGCGATCGCAGCGTGAGCACGTGGGTGAGCAGAGCGCAACGCTTTCAACAGGAAGGCACACAACAAGGCCTCGACGGCTTGATGGCCGATCTCGACCTGGGGCGACGTCATCCAGACGACCCTGAGCATCCAGAAGATGATCTCGGCGACTGGTTCAGCAATGCTTCGCCTTGGCTGCGTCGCGACTGACGCGCCTTAGCTGGGATCGTCGAGGGGGCCGAAATGGTTGACGGCAACCGCCTGCAACGTCTTCAACGATTCCAGAACAGCCAGGCGTTGCTGAGCCTGAGCAAGCATCGGCTTGCCATGGGGGACGCATGATTCGATCAGAGATGCCGCCTCAGAGGCTTCAGCCTTCACCCAGCCAGTGCATCGCTCAAGGCGGGTGGTGAGATCACCATCACGCAATGCGCCCGAGTAGTTCGGCCCCGCGAAAACCTCGAGAAGTGTCGCCAGCGCATCCCTGGCCTGCTCCCGGTTCACCGTCATAGGGCTTGTGGAATACGGGACCACACTGGCAGCCCAGGCACAAAAAAGCCGCCTCAAATGGGCGGCCGGGTGATGGGGATATCCACAGCTTACCCGAACGAACCAGTGATTGCAGGCCTTCTGAAGAAATGGCGACAACACAGACTGCCAAGGTTTTCCACCTTCCTGTGGATAAGCTGCCACCAAACGGTGTTTTGTGAAATTTAATCCACCACATCTAGCGGATCAGCTGCACAAACTTGACGAGAAGCACTACACTTCTTGAAAAGCCGGGTGATGGGGATTACTTGGCTTATTCCTCCGTTTAACGGAGGTTTTTTTATGCCTTTTTCCATGACAAGTCAGCCCTGTCTGCAGAGCTCACATGGCCAAGGAGCATGTCCATGCAGAAGAGGCAAGCCACATCTGCACAACTTTGTTCACGGATCTGACTCATCTCAGTGAACTGGAGAAACTGCTTCAGGTCTGATGACCCAGTCCAGTGAAATCAAACCAACAACTTTGTCAGGCAAGACTGAGATCCACGCCATAGGCTCCGTGCAGCAACGCAAGATCTCGACCAGATGCGTGCCCTGAACGGATTGCTGCTGCTAGCGATTGCTCTGAGCGTGCTCCCGTCTTCAGCAGGCGCTCTTGAGCTGGGTCCTTGTGAACCGGCCGAAGCGGTGAAAATCATCGACACCAGCCTGGGACAAGGAAAAACGCTTCAGCAAGCCATGCAGATGATGATTAAAGCGAAAGTGTTCGACGGATCCAAGGCGTGCATCACCTTCATCCGCGAGACCTCGATGAGCATGCGCGATTCATACCCAAGAGCCTTTAAATCGCTTTGGTTGAACTAGGCATCCTTCGGATCCTGATGATGTCGGTTTGGCGGAGAACCGGGCCTTAAGCCAACGGCCCACGAGCAAACCCGACATCATCGAGTCAGGATCTCGGCCCATCATGCAAACCCCACGACGGATCAACGATCCCGCCAATAGCCTCGCCGTGGTGGTTGCCGTCGTTCTCAGCGCGCTGCTGTTGTTGGGGCAGGCTCTGTTCATCGTTCCGGCCGGCAAGGTTGCCGTGGTCACCACCTTGGGCAAGGTGAGCGGAGGATCGAGACTCCCGGGCCTCAATCTCAAGGTGCCGTTCATTCAATCGGTGTATCCCTTTGATGTGCGCACCCAGGTCAGACCGGAGGAATTTGCCACCCTCACCAAAGACCTCCAGGTGATCGAAGCCACCGCAACCGTGAAATATGCCGTTCGCCCCAACGAAGCCGGACGGATCTACAGAACGATCGCCGGCAACGATCGCGAGATCTACCCCCGCATCATTCAGCCGTCATTGCTGAAAGCCCTGAAGTCGGTCTTCTCCCAATACGAGCTCGTCACCATTGCCACCGAATGGAACGACATCTCCGCCCTGGTGGAGCGCACGGTCGCCGAAGAACTCGACAAATTTGATTACGTGGAAGTGCGGGGGCTCGACCTCACAGGCCTGCAAATCGCCGAGGAATATCGCGCTGCCATTGAACAAAAACAGATCGCAGAGCAGCAACTGCTCCGCGCCCAGACCGAAGTGAAGATCGCTGAGCAGGAAGCCCTGCGCTACGACACCCTCAACCGCAGCCTCGACGATCAGGTGCTCTACAAGCTTTTCCTCGACAAATGGGATGGGCAAACGGAGGTGGTACCGGCCCTTCCGGGCAGCAACGCCAGCACACCTCCAGTAATTGTGGGGCGACGCAGCTGAAATAACGCAAGCCGTGGTTGTTGATCAACAATCGCTTCTCGAAGACAAAGATCGTCTCGAAGAACTGCGCCGCAGTTACGACGGCGAAGCACGACTGAACGAGTCCTTCATCGTTCTGACGGTTGGCGCCAGCCTGAGATCGCCAGCCTGGGTTTGGTCGCCGACAACAATGCTGTGATCATTGGTGCCATGGTTGTGGCGCCGTGGATCCTGCCGCTGCGGGTGGCGGTGTTCGCGATTCTGATCGGGCAGGCCAGGCTGTTGTCACGATCACTGATCACCCTTGTCGCCGGAGCAGGGATCACCTTGATCCTGTCGATGGGATGGGCCTCATCGCACGCCGTCAGGGCTTGCTTGTGGTCGAGGCCTTGCCAGAACAGATCGTCGCCCGACTTGAGCCCAACACATTTGATTTGGGGATCGCCCTGCCTGCAGGTGCCATCGCGACCTACGCCAAGGTCAACCCGGGTGCCGTGAGTTCGATGGCCGGCACGGCGATTGCCGTGGCCTTGGTGCCACCGGTATGCGTGATGGGATTGATGCTCTCCGGGCCAGACATCAGCAACGCCCAAGGGCCTGCACTGCTCTATGCCGCCAACCTGCTTGGAATTCTGATTGGCGGGATCACGGTTCTGGCGATTCGTGAGCCGTACTTCCGCGACAAACTCAGGCGCCGCCGCCGCTCACGCTTACCCGTGCTGTTGGCATTGGGTTTGGCCGTGGTGGTGAGTCAAAAACTGTATGGGAGGTATGAGCAATACCGATACAGGCTGAATCGGGAGGTGGCCCAAAAACAGATTGAATCGGAGATCCGCTACTAGCTCAAGAATGAGACATTGACCTTTGGCGCCAACGACGCCGTGGAACTGGAAAAGGTTGTCTTCGACTGGCCTGACTACTGGGAACAAAATCAAGCCCCAAGTTTCCTGGTGGTGGTGCGATCACTCGACCCCAAGCTACCGAGTTACAAGCAGGTTCAGAACATTCAAGACACGATCAACAGCAGACTTTCAGGGCAGTTCCCTGGCCTTGAACTGCAGATGCAGGTGCAACGCATCAACGTGAGCGTGGTGGAAGGCAATGAAGTGGACCTTGAGGTTAACCTCGAGCAAATCATCAACGAAGCGGATACCAGCCAAGCACCGCCACAGGCGCTTGAAGATGAACCAAAAGTTCAAGCAGAAGATTCAGCCGTAGCTGAAATCTGTTCAGAGCCAGATTGCTGAAACGCGATTTATTTGCGGGTCAGGATGACAAACAGGGCGTGAATCACAGCGGCTGGCCACATGCCAAACAACACTGGGAAGCCAAGGCCACCAACGGCAAGGAGATAGATCACCAGGTTGATCCAAAAGGGCTGCGTCAATCCCACCTGAGTGAAGACGCCCAGAGGGGGAATGAACAGGGCAATGATGATCCGAAAGATGTCGCCGCAGGTCATCAGAGAAAGCACGGGAGTGCCTATGTCTAGCCATCAGAGCCTGACGCACAGATGGCTCTTCTCTATTGATGGTTGATTGGAGCTCAATTCTGAAAGCACAACAAAAAGCCCCCTCCGAGGAGGGGGCTTTCCGATTCAGTTGATCTGAATCGT
>NZ_UCNR01000013.1:0-1019 GCF_900474045.1 Synechococcus sp. N19 | reverse complement strand
CCGCACGAAAACTTCGTCTTCCCTGAAGAGGTTCTGCCCCGTGGTAACGCTCTCTGATCTCAAGGACGATTATTCCTTCAACCGCCCATCCGGGCGGTTTTTTTTTTGGTTCAGTTGCTGTCTGAATCAGGTCCCAGACGCAAGGTGAGATCGAGGCTGTTCCGTTGATCGAGCAGCGCTCGCAGCAGTGCATCGATGAGAAGAATGATGCCAACCAGCTCAAGCGCTTCCTCCAGGCCAGTGATGGCGCCGTACCAGGGGCTATGCAGTCGGATCAGATTCGATCGAACGGCAAAGCTGCCGATCATCTCCATGCCGATGGCACCGCCGATGTAGACGGCCCCTGCTCGCAGCAACCGTGATGCCGTTGCTCGGGAGATTGAGCCGAGGAAGCGGCGAAAGCGCCACAGCAGGATGAGGGCGAGGACGGCGTAGGGCACCACCCAGGTGGATGCCAGAGCTGGGTGCACCTGGTGCCTGAGCCCTGGAATGATCAGGATCTCGTGGATCTGAAGGGCTTCGTCGAGTGCGAGAAAGATGAAAATCTTCGAGAGCAAACGCCAGTCTTTGGTCGCGATGCGATCGCTGCTCTGCCCCAGTCGTTGCATCAACAGGGCCGCCATCAGCAACAGCGCGCTGCTGAACAGGGTGGGCAAGTTGAGCTCTCGGTCCATGTTGAGGCTTTCGAGCCAATGTTTCTTCGCCCCAAAGCCATAAATGCCCACTTGCACGACGCTGTGGGCAACCAAAAGTCCTCCGGTGACGGCAGTCAGCAGCTTTCGGATCGATCTTGGCGTCAGTGGAATGATCCCGATCTGGTTTGGATTTGCTGTAGTGGGTTTTTTAATCACGTTTCGCTTGTGGGGTGGATGAACTCCGGCCTCATACTTCGTTCCTAAACCTTTGCTTAACCTGTGCTTCTAGCAAGGTGCTGCATTGGGCTATGACCTGCAAGGGGGTTACACCTCCTTCGGTGTGGCTGCGATCTTCCGCTTCCTTCTCTTCCTCCAGGGCTTCCA
>NZ_UCNR01000006.1:0-8396 GCF_900474045.1 Synechococcus sp. N19 | reverse complement strand
TGCGCGCCTATGACTTCGTGTCCCAGGAAATCCGCGCTGCAGAAGATCCCGAATTCGAGACCTTCTACACCAAGAACATCCTTCTGAATGAAGGTCTGTATACAATAATTTGCTAAAACTTTTATAAATTATTTGCATTTATTTTGAAATTTAGGCTGCTCTTTTTGATGGTTTCTGGACGACACAAAATGGCAAATCTGTTTGCATTGACTTGCCGTCGCTTGGTAAAAATATTCTCTAGATCAGACTTAAGTATTGCCCGCACCTCGCTCTGGAATCGTAAATTGTAATCAATACTTCGCCTGGTGGTCGATATTTTTGAATTCAAAAGGTAATTAAATTTGGTTACAAATTATCTTTTTGTACCATCTGTGCTTACGCTTTACATGCCTTACCTATTTAAAAAGTTGATGTCTATACGCGATTTAAACTCAAAAATCTCGCTTAAATTAGTATTTATACTTTATATGGTGACTACACTAGTTGGCGTCTCTTCACATGTGCTTTGGCGTGATGAGATGCAGGGTTGGTTAGTAGCAGTAGGAAGCTCAAATGTTTTTGAGCTGTGGAATAATAATGCTCCATCTGGGCACCCTATAGTTTACCCATTATTAACATTTATTTCTTCGCTGATATATGAAAATCCACTGTCTATGCAGCTAATGCAATGGTCATTTGCCGCGATTTGTGTACTTATATTTTTAAGACGAGCTCCTTTTTCAAAGTTTCAGAAGTTATTATTCACATTTGGCTATTTCCCATTTTGGGAGTATTGCCTTGTCTCTAGGCACTATGTTGTAATACAGCTTTTGTCCTTCATTGGTGTTATTTATGTAAGCAAGAGAAATTATAGCCTAGTTTGTATATCATTTCTTATAGCTTTGCTGCTAAATACTCATGCTCTCGCTTGGAGTATTGCAATTGGATTTTTTATTGCAATAGCTGATGACTTTTTATATAAAAGATTGCGCAAAGGTGAGTGGGAGTTTTCTTCTGTAGATTCTTTGAGTTGCCTTGCATCTGCGATTCTTTTATTTATCGCTTCGTGGTTGTCATTAAATAGCCTTTTTCAGACCTCCCGAAGTATTGATAGTGCGTCCATTGAAGTAAGCTTGAAGTCAATTTTAGTCGCGTTTGGCAGATACTTGGGCGGTAATATTTTAATTGTACCTGACTCCTCCCGGTGGCTTGATTTATCAGTGTCTGCTGCTGTATCTGTCGTATTAATCATCGCTACTATCTTGTATATATGGCGTTCACGAAAAGCTCTATTGTTCTATTGTTCGTCTACATTTTGCTTGCTTTGCTTTAATGCTGCTGTATATAGTGGAGCGGGCTCAAGGCATTTCGGTATTTATTTTATAATTGTAATGTCTTCGGTTTGGCTTTATAGATCAGATCTTTCGGCATCTTGCAGTAGTTTGGTGGCTAATGTTAAGGAGTCCAACTTAATCGAATCTAGATCTCGATTTTCGCTATTTTTGTCTTTTATTCTAGCTATTCATTTTTTTGCAGGGATTCATAGAGTTTCCCTCGATATTGTTTATCCATATTCTGCGAGCAAAGAAGTTGCTGCTTTTATAAGAAATTCAGAGTATGCAGACTGGCCTTTGTTTGGTTCCAGGGATGTAGAGCTTGCTTCTGTCTCGGGTTATCTTGGGAAATCAATTTATTATCCTGAAATCAATCGATTAGGCACCTTTACTGAGTGGATTGATCGGAATTCATCATTAAGTAGAGAGAACTCATTGGATTATATTCATGAATACATGGATTTACATCCAAATATCAATTCGTTGCTTGTAATTCTAAGCAATAGTTCAAATTTAAAGCATGATTTTGGGCGAGGTGATTTAAAGATCTCCGATGATATATCGATTGAGTTTGTCAAAAGTTTTCTTCGTTCGTATAACAAGCCAGAAAGGTACTATATTTATAAAGTTGGACGGGCTATCAATGTCTTGAGTGAGTGATGTGCAATACCCTGTATCGATACTGTGAATTTTGTTGAGAGCTACTCCTTCTTTTTCAATGCAGTTGCTTATCAAGCTTTTAATGTGTTCTCTTCTTAAAAAGAAAACTATAAATGTGCATATTTTTCTTCTATCTCTATTGATATTTATCGTCTTTATTTCGCTAATGTGGGCTGATATGCAGAGTTTAATTGCTCATGACGAAGGCCTTTATGCAAGGCGAGCAAAATTAATATCTGATTCAGGTGATTGGCTCTCTCCATTTGCATCGCCACACCACAAAACAGTTGGTTCGTATTGGGCAATCGCTATAAGTCTAAAGATCTTTGGAATTAGCGACTGGGCTTCTAGATTGCCGAGCATTGTAGCAGGATATATAGCAACATTGCTCTTTTATTTTACTTCTCTGAGATACTTTAAGCCGCTGAATTCTTTGGTTGCTTCGTTGGCATTAATTGCCATGCCAATTTATTTTCAGTCGTTGCGTACAGCAGGTCCTGATATGATTTTGATAGCACTAATCATGGCGCAAGTATATTTTTTAACCTCTGCTAAAGATGCATCTCGTAGAGTATTTTGCTGGAAAATACTTGGCTTTGGTGCGTGCGTCGCAATGTCCTTTTTTGTGCGAAGTTTGGTGGCATTAATACCGTTTGTATCGTTATTTCCACTAATTCTTGCGCTGCAATATGTGCGCAGTATCCAATTTTGGATTTGGGCAATAAGTGGTCTATTCCTAGGTTCCATGCCGTTATTGTTTAATCTCTTATCGGTTTTTGAAGACCACGGATACTCTGGCTTGGTTTCTCTTGTTTCGTTTGCTTCGAGAAAAGCTGATGTTACTGAATGGAATTTATTCTCCAGTCTTCCATTCTACTTCACTAGGCTTGTATTATTGACATTCCCTGCATTTGTCTTTCTTTTGCCACGCATGCAATCTTTCGGCAAAACATTATTTTCTGATAAAGCATGTGGATTGCGAATTGAGCTTAATGCGTTGACAATATTATTTCCATTAATCTATACAATCGTATTGTCTTTTGTAGGGACTAGGCATTATCATTATTTGCTGCCTCTTGTGCCCCTGCTTGCATTGAATATTGCTCGTATGGATTTAATATTTAAAAGAAGCGCATTTAGGTTTGAGGCTAGATTTGCTGGTGTCATGTTTGTGCTTTATATGTTGGGTGCAATTGCTCTTTGTTTTAAGCGTGACTTTCTACTTGATGCCGCATTTTATACTGGATTTTTTGCGATAATTTTTTCTTCTATTTTATGCTTCTATGCTTTTTATTCTAGATTTTTCTCTCGGCGAAAGTTTTCTCCTTTTGCCTCGATTTTTGCATTTCTCATGGCGCAATATTTGACTATTTCTGCATTATCAGCAAGCGGTATTATTTGGAGTACTAACAAGGATCTCAAGGCATTGGCTAGCTCTATTAATAGTGAGTGTAAGTCCGGTGTATATCTTTATGGGCTTCCCAGTAAAGATGAAACAATCCTAAGATTTTATCTGGATAATTCTTATGTATTGCGGTCTTTGGGGGGCTTGTCCGCTGAATATGGTGGGTGCTTGGTCGCAGTAGAGTCTTCGAAGAGTCAGGTCTTGCAGGATCTGCCTAGTCATAAAATATCAAATTTTTACTTTAGATAATATATTAACTTTACGAGTTAGCGTAAATTACCTAAGGTATCAAGTTTTTTATTGGAATCAAATATGTCTCCTCTTTGCTGTCTATAAAAGATATATTATGTGCCTGAATTAGTTCCCTTATCCTATTTGATTCGGCTTCTTGCATTGGCGTATAAGTGTTACGCCAGTTCAGGCTGCCCGTTATGTAGCTGGCTCCATCGTCTTTGAGTTTTTTGAGTTGATCTATTGTTAATTCTCTGCTTGGGATGATCCATCCCTGCCTTCGTGCAAGGTTTAGCAGTGTTGGGTCTGAATCAGTGACACACACAACTCTGGCATTGACTGGGATTTCTTTTCGAATGCTTTCTGCGAGGGGCATCCAGGTGCTTAGTCGTCGTATTTCTACTGCCCAGTAGTCAAATGAGAGGATTGAAAGGCTGGCGATTAATGTGATGCTGAGTAACATTTGAATCGTCCAGCGTCGTTGTTCGTACTGCAGGGTTTGCCACCCGAGGCCTACAAGCGGTGAGCTGAATAGTAAAAAGGGGAATTGGTAATACTCATGCACGGTGCTTGATCTCATCGTCGCAACGGTGCAAATCAGCATCCCGACGGCTCCTCCAAGTGCTATGCGCCCTCCGCCAAATCTCCAGCACCTCATGGTGCCGATCATCAGCAAGGGGACTCCTGTTACAACAAGCGCACGTAGACCAGTTCGGATTGCAAGATTCACCCAGCTTGAGAGATTTAGTGCTAACCCGATGTTGCTGCGATCGCTATCCTCTCCCCAGAATCCAAACGTCAAGCCGCTTGCTTCACCTAGCTGGTAGGCATGCACGTACCAGGCTGACGTAACCGCCACGGCCGTTGATACATACACCCAGAACCAGGGATTCAGAGTCAAGCGTAAGAGCCGTCGCAGCATCTGCTCTGGAGATTCCGCCTTCGCGCGAGGCGAAGGTGTGAGCTGCACGAGCAGTAGAGGTAGGCCTAGCCAGAGCAAAGGAATCACTTTGATGAGTGCTGCTCCGGTAAAGCAAATCCAGCTCAGGCTCAGTGCCCAGGCTTTTCGTCGTTCAACAAAGATGCTGTGGGCTTCTAGTGATCCCGCGGCGCACAGCACCAATAAGGCTTCTGCCTGAAACGTCCTTCCGTAGTAAACCCCCAAGGGTGCGAGGGCGAAGGCCATGCCCGCCCACCAACCGACCTGGGGGGTGAACCAACGCCGGCCCAGGCGCATCACCAGCCAGATGGTCAGTGCGCTGCAGAGCACCGACAGCCCGCGACCCAGCCATTCCTGCACGCCGATCAGGTTGTACAGGCGGCTCACCAGAAAGGGGTAGAGGGGAAATTCCGATTCCACAAAGCCTGCACTCGCACCGCCCCAATCGATCTGAGGCAGCCAGATCGGATTGCCTTCCTGGCTGAAATGCCTTGCCATGGCTGCAGTGTCGGCCTGGCGCCAGCTGTGAACGCCGACCACGGGCATCCAGATCTGCACCAGCCGCAGCAGGCTTCCCAGGCCGATGGGCAGCCAGGTCGGCTTAGGGGCTGTTCCAGACAAATCGGGATGAGGCCGCATAGTTCCAGACGTAGACGACAACAATGCCCGCCAGTTGGGCCCAGAGCGTATGGGCCTGGATCAGGGTGTAGAAACTGGTAGCCAGGCCAACATTGGCAAGGGCCGGCAGGGAGGCCACCAGCAGGAACTTCAGCAACCCCCGGAGCAATTGCCGTCCGCTCTGGCGTCGGTCGCGAAAGGTGAGGGCATTGTTCACCAGATAGTTCGAGCTTGCGGCGGTAATCACCGCCACAGGAAGCGCCTGCTGAAACGCCAGGTTGAACAGGCCCATCAACAGTGCTGTGGATAGCAGCTGCACCACCACGCCTGAGGTGCCTACAAGCCCGAAGCTGATGGCCCGCCGCGGCAGCAGCCGCAGGGTTGCGGTGTGAATCAGGGACACGACGAAGTCCCAGAGGACGGCGAGATCGAGCTTGGAGCTGCCATGCAGCCTTGGCTGAAAACGCAGCGGAATTTCTCCCACCTTCAGCTGGCCACGACTGATGGCCAGGAGTTCGTAAAAGAATTTGAAGCCGTTGACGTCCACTTGACGCACCAGCGGCAGGCAGTGCTCGAGGCGCAGCACCATGAAGCCGCTCATGCAATCGCTCAGGTGCAGGTAGGACCTGGGCAGGCTCCAACGGGCCAGACGGTTGGCGAGGGTGGAGCCATCGGTACGTCGATCACTGAGTCCCCGGATTTCTGAGTGGTCGAGGAAACGACTGCCCGCCACAAGGTCCAGTCCCTCTCGATCCAGGAGCTGCAAGGCCTCGCCCACGGAGGTCGGTTCGTGTTGTCCATCGCTGTCCATCACTACGGCGATGGGATAGAGGGCTGCGATCAGGCCTTCCTTGATGGCGCTGGCCAGTCCGGAGCGTCCAACGCGTTGGATGATCCGGATTCTTGTGTCCTGGCGTGCCAGGGCGCGAACCAGATCTGGGGTGCCATCGCGGGAATCGTCATCGACGATCAGGATTTCGAGCGGATGATCCATCTCCTGTTGAAGCAGGGCTTCGATCACCTGGCGGATGGAACCACCTTCATTGAATGTGGGCAGCACGACGGACAGGCCGCTGTGGCTTGTCGTTCCTTCACGTTCCGCGGTGGACGACACAGTGCGCTCCAGTCGGGCTCAGGTTACCGACAGTTGGCCAGGGTCCATCGCCCCGCCTGGCCTTCGGTGATGCAGTCCTTCTGCGGCTTGTCGCTGAGACGGCGGCCTGGGCCACCTTTGAAGTGCTGAATGCGTTGTTCGGCATACCAGTTCAGGCTGGGGCGTTCGTCGTAGCCCTTCAGCTTGATCTTGTCTCCAGGGTTGGCACGGGCCAGGGCTGCCACCGGTTGCACGGGCCAGGTTTCGTTGAGCTCCCACAACCACAGGGGGGAGTGAAACAGCAGGGCCAGTGCTGCCACATTGCCGCAGCTGAGGCTGATCACCCCAAGGCGTCGTCGCTGTGGTGCGCCAGAGCGCAGCCACCATCCGCCGCCACACCAGCCGAGGCCTAGCAGGCCCGCCAGGCCGCGGTAGGGCCCAAGGCTGCTACCAATGCTGATGAAGCTGCTCAGCCAAAGCAGCAGGAGCAGCAGCCCGAGCCCGCACCAGAACATTGGAAGCCGCAACAGCAGCCAGCGGCAGGGGGGATTTGGGCTCTCGGGTGCACTCTTGGAAGAAAATGGCCACTCCACCAGCCAAACCAGCAGCGGAGCACAGAGGAGAGCGATGGGCAGCCAGAGCGGATGGCTGTACCAGGGGAGCTGGGTGCGCAGCGGAAGAATGGCTCCGGCCAAAGTGAGCAGGCAGGCCAGCGACCAACGGCCCCAACGACTCTGACGCCAGCGCCAGGCCCAGACCAGGGCGAAGGGCAGCAGCGGCAGCCAGGGCCAGCCCCCCTCCAACACTTCGATCACCGGGACCCGCCAGCCCAGATCACTGCCTTCGCCGGCATCTAATAGAACCCGCCCGGCGCCATCGCCGCCCCAGAGCCAGAGCGCCTGGCTCCCTCGGATGTGGGCATGCCAGAGATGCCAGCCGATCCCGGGTGCCAGGCCCAGCAGCACCCCGATCAGGGCTGTCATCCTGTTGTTCCAGCGTCTCCATTCTTGTCCCCAGACCAGTGCCAAACCGGCGGCCGCCGCCGCGGGCACCAGCAGCGGGGCTTTGAGCAGCAGCATGGCGCTGGCCATCAGGCCGGCGACGCTCCCCCAGAGCCCACTGTTTCGGCTGCCGTCGAGCTGCAGCAGGGCCAGCCAAAGCAGAGCCATAGCCGACAGCTGGGTGCCATCCAGCATGGCAAGACGTCCGTGCCGGGCCACCGGTAACAGCGTCAGCAGAATCACGCTGGTGGCGAGGGCGCTGGAGCGATCTCCCGGCCGTAGCGTCCATTGCAGCCAGCCTCCAAGGGGCACCACCAGGCACGACAGCAAGGCGGGTGCCAGGCGGATGGTCCACTCCGAAGGGAGCTGGTTGTGCTGTGTCGTGGCGCCGATCACGAGGGCGATCAGGCTGTGCAGACCAGGTGCCTTGTTGAGGTAGGGCTTGTCCCAGAGGGTGGGGAGCAACGGGGCTTCCCCGAGGCCGTGGCGAAGTTCAAGGGCTACCCGGGCCACGGTGGCTTCATCGAAGTCCCGCAAGGGGAGATCGCCGAGGCTGATCAGGGCCAGCACGGCAGCGGCTATACCGAGCGCCACCAATGCGATCCAGGGTGCTGCGTCAGGAGCTGAGCCGGAGCGCATGGGGCCCCTCTTCACATCAAAAACTGAGTATGGTCCTGATGTTCAGGATGCAGCGGCGTGGAGAGGTGAGTGCTTCTTTCGGGAGGTGCTCACAATTCCGAAGGCGTTGCCGGCATTCACAATCCTTCAGGAGGAGGTGTCCATGATTTCCAGTTGTTTGATCCAGGGTCTGCTGATCGCGGAGAACGCCGGCTGAACGGCGCCTTCTGACTGATCATCCGGTTCCGCGGCAAAAGCGGGCCCGGCGAGAGCCCCCGTACGGCCTGCCGGACGGGGGCATCGTTTATTTAGAGTGAATTCGCTGGAGACCCAGAGAGTATCTGTTGATACATGTCGATGTAAGTACCGGCACAAGCTGCATTGGATAACGAGTGGCCAGCACTCAAAATCCGGATTGGCGTAGTAGCGCCAACTTCCTGTGTGAGGAATCCAAAATGAAGCTTTTCCAGCAACTGCTGGTGGCTCCTGCCGCCCTTGGCCTTCTGGCCACCGGCGC